>NZ_JACEGK010000055.1:0-21954 GCF_056859195.1 Streptomyces sp. NH27 | reverse complement strand
CCCCAGATACCGGCGCTGGTACTCCAGATGGGTACGCCGGCTGTGTGTCAGGAACTCCCGCATGTCCGCCGCGTCCTGGTGGTCCGCCGGCACCGCCCGCAGCCAGTCCGAGATCGCGAACCACTGCTCCGCGACGTAACGGTCCCAGCTGTCCCCGTCCGCCAGCACCATCTCCACCAACTCCATCCCGGCCGCCTCGAACCGGTCCAGCGTGCCGACCAGCGAGGTGAACTCCTCCCGGCCGAACCCCATCGCCTCGAACGCCTCCTCGGGGGCCGGCTCCGTCAGGTACGGCTCCCCGATCAGCATCAACCCGCCCGGCCGCAGCGCCCGGCGCAACAAGTCGATCGTCCCGCCGACCCCGTCACCGATCCAGGTCGCCCCGATACACGACACGACGTCGAATGCCCCCGGCTCGGCCTGGTACACACCCGCGTCCCCGCGCTCGAAACTCACCCGCTCGGCCACCCCCAGCTCCGCCGCCCGCAGCCGGGCCGCCGTCAGGAACACCTCGCTCAGGTCCACCCCGACACCCCCGATGCCGTACCGCTCCGCCCACCGGGTGAGCATCTCCCCCTTCCCGCACGCCAGATCGAGCTGCCGCTGTCCCTTCTCCAGCCGGCAGATCTCACCCAGGAGCATCAACTTCTCCTCAGTGATCGGGTTCAGAATGCGGTGCCCGGACTCGGCGATCTCGTGATGGCGCAGGCTCATGCGGCTCCTCGGCCTTACAGGCCCCCGACGGGGGCGGAACCCGCGCATGGTGCCTGATCCGGAACCCCGGTGCCACTCAATATCCCCCGCGTCCGCCGCGATCAAAGGGTGCACCAGGTATCCCTCCACCCCCGGGCGAGCACCGGCCCGCCGACCGTGGCGAGCACCGCCGCCCGGAGCTTCGCCGACTCCAACGGGGCGCCGAACAAAAGCGATCCCTCACTTGATGGAGGGTGCATATACGGCAGGGCGGAGGAGCCTGGCGCATGTGCGGCGGGGCCGGCCGGACGAGCAGCGGCACGGCCGGGCGGCGGCACGGCCGGGCGGCGGTCCGAACACGTTGACACGCCGGGTGCACCGAACCATGCTGAGCAAGCGCTTGGAAACCAGCTACTCAGGAGGCCCACCGCCATGCCGCAGCCCCGCGTCTTCGCGTCGCTCGACGAACTCCGTGCCGCTGTCGGCGAGCAGTTCGGCTGGACCGACTGGGTGGAGATCGAGCAGAAGCGGATCGACCAGTTCGCCGAGGCGACCGGTGACCACCAGTGGATTCACGTCGACCCCGAGCGGGCGGCGCAGGGCCCGTTCGGTACCACCATCGCGCACGGCTTCCTCACGCTCTCCCTGATCCCGTCGCTCACCCCGCGGCTGTTCAGCGTCGAAGGCGTACGAATGGGCGTCAACTACGGCGTCAACAAGGTCCGCTTCCCCGCCCCCGTACCGGTCGGCTCGCGGCTGCGGGCCACCGCGAGGATCGCCGACGTGTCGGAGACGAGCGGCGGAGTCCAGCTCGTCACCCAGGTGACGATCGAGCGCGAGGGCGGCGAGAAGCCGGTGTGCGTGGCGGAGACGGTGGCGCGGTTCTATCTCTGAACCACGTCCGACCCGCCTCCGACCCACGGATACCGACATATCGACGCACGTACCGTGGGGCGATCCCGCAGATCATCGGATCAGTCGATCCGGCGGACCATCCTCAGCACGAGGTCGGCGTAGAGCGCGCCGACCTCGCCAGGCGTACGGCTGCCGCCCGGGCTGAACCAGCGGGCCACGTCGATGCACAGCGACAGCACCGCGAGGGTCGTCCCGGAGACGTCGGGCACGTCGAACTCACCCGTCGTCACACCGTCCTTGATGATCGTCCGGATCGCGTCCTCGCTCTGACGGCGCAGCACGACGATCTCTCGGTAGTGCTCGGGGGCGAGCGCGCCGAGTTCGTACTGCACGATGCGGCCCGTGGTGTGGTGCTCGGCATGCCAGCGGACGAAGACGCGCACCGCCGCCGCGAGGCGTTCCGCAGGGGTGCCGTCGGAGTCGCGGGCCTCTTCCAGCATGGCCAGTGACCGATGGTGGCCGACCTTGCTGATCTGGTAGAGCAGCTCTTCCTTGGTCTTGTAGTGGATGTAGAGCGCCGCTGGGCTCATCCCGGCCCGGCCGGCGATGTCCCGGGTGGTGGTGGCGTGATAGCCGCGCTCCGCGAACGCCTCGACCGCGGCGATCACCAGCCGCCTCGCGGCGTCGGGGGTGATGTCACCCCACGCCTCGCCAGTTGCCGCCTCCGCAGTCATCGCACGCTCCCTCACACCCACCACACCCACTTGGTCGACAGGGCCACACCCTACCGTCATAGGTGAGCAAGCGCTTAGGCGAAGGAGCGGGGCTATCACCGAGGAGGGCCGAAGAGAGCCGGACGAGCCGGACGCGGGCAACCGGGCAACCGGGCAACCGGGCAACCGGGCAACCGAAGCACTAGAACGCGGAGACCCCGGTCAGCGCCCGCCCTATCAGCAGCTTGTGTATCTGGCTCGTGCCTTCGTACAGCGTCATCACCCGGGCGTCGCGCAGCAGTTTGCCCGCTGGGTACTCGTCGATATAGCCATACCCGCCGAAGACCTGGAGGGCGTTGTTGGCGCAGCGCACCGCGGCTTCGCTGGCGTAGAGCTTGGCGACCGACGACTCGGTGGCGAAGGGCTGTCCGCGGTCGATGAGGTCGGCGACCCTCCAGGTGAGCAGCCTGGCGGCGTCCACGTCCACGGCGATGTCGGCGAGCATCTCCTGGACCAGTTGATGCCGGGCGATCGGCACACCGAACTGCTCGCGCTGCCCGGCGTATCCGGTGGCCGCCTCCAGGCACGCCTGCGCGATGCCGACACAGCCCGCGGCGACCGACATCCGGCCCTTGGCGAGCGCGGACATGGCGACGGAGAAGCCCTTGCCCTCGGGTCCGAGCATCGCGTCTGCCGGGACCCGCACCGCGTCCAGCACCAGCTCGGCCGTCGCCTGGCCGCGCAGGCCGAGCTTGCCGCGCACCTCACGGCGGCCCAGCCCGGGGGCGTCGGCCGGCACGAGGAAGGCGCTCACGCCTCGGTGGCCCTCGCCGCCGGTGCGCACGAAGAGCAGCACGACATCAGCCCAGGTGCCGTTGGTGATGAACATCTTGCTGCCGGTGATCTCGTACATGTCGCCGTCCCGCACCGCGCGGGTGGTCAGGTTGGCGGCGTTCGACCCGGTTCCGGGCTCGGTGAGGCCGAAGCAGCCGATCGCGTCGCCGGCCGTCAGCCGCGGCAGCCACTCGCGCTTCTGGGCTTCGCTGCCCCAGTGCGCTATCGACTTGGCGACAAGGCCGAGCGAGACCGACACGATGCCGCGCACCGCGGAGTCACCGCGCCCCAACTCCTCGGTGACCAGGCAGTACGCGAGGTGATCGCCGCCCGAGCCGCCGTACTCCTCGCCGATGGTCAGGCCGAGGAAACCGAGCGCGCCGAGCTTCTTCACGATGCCGCGGTCCACACTCTCCGCCCGGTCCCACTCGACAGTGTGCGGAGCGATCTCCCGGTCGGCGAAGTCCCTGGCCAACGCCTTGACGGCAGCCTGCTCCTCGGACAGCTCCAGATCCACTGCGGCCACCCGGCCCTTCCGAACATAAACTACCGGCGCTAGTTTTCCGGTAGCAGCCTCTACTATGTGCCGCATGGCCCGCCCCCGCAAGCCCTTGCTCAGCCGCGACCGCATCGTGACGGCGGCGCTCGCCCTCATCGACGAGGAGGGGCTGAACGCGCTGTCCACCCGGCGCCTTGCCGCAGAACTCGGGGTCAGCGGACCTTCCCTCTACAACCACTTCGCCACCAAGGAGGCGATCCTCGACGCCGCCGCCGACACGGTCATCGCCCAGGTCGACCTGTCGATGTTCGAGCCTGCGGCCGACGGCCGGCCCGACTGGCGCGCCGCCCTCCTCGCCTGGGGCCGCTCCTACCGCGCCGCCCTGACCGAACACCCCCATATCGTTCCCTTCCTCGCGATCGGCCCCGGACTGCGGCCCGCCGGGTTGCGGATGGCCGACGCCGTCTTCGGCGGCATGGTCGAGGCGGGCTGGCCCGCCGCCCAGGCGACCCGGATCGGCGCGCTGATGCGCTACTTCGTCACCGGCTCGGCGCTCGGCTCCTTCGCGGGCGGCTTCGTCGGCGATCCGCAGGCATACGACCCGGCGGACTACCCGCACCTCGGCCAGGCCCACCTCTTGGCCAACCGCCGCGAGCAGGTCGACGAGGGGGCGTTCGAAACCGGCCTACATGCGCTCGTCGACGGACTGGCGCTCCAATTCCGCTGAGCCCGCCGCGCGTCCGGTGACAGGATGACGCGCATGCCTGCTTTCGACGACACCGCCAACAACGATCTCGTCCAGGTCAACTACACCAAGTACGACGGCTCGCTGCACTGGAACCTGCGGATGCACCGGCTCGGCGAGGACAAGCACGGAACATGGCTCGGACTCCCCGCGGACAGCACCATACGCAAGGGCCATGGTCCGACGGTGGATCTGCCCGAAGCCCACATCATCCTCTTCCCGCACGACTCCTGGTGGACCGCCACCTTCAACGCTACTCCCCGTAAGACCGAGATCTACTGCGACATCACCACCCCGCCGCAGTGGCCCTCGGCAACCGAGGTGACCATGGTCGACCTCGACCTCGACGTCCTGCGCCGCCGCGGTACCCAACTCCCGATCCTCGTTGACGAGGACGAGTTCGCCGAGCACCAGGTGCGGTACGGCTATCCCGCCGACGTCATCCGCTCCGCCGTGCAGGCCGCGTCCTGGCTGATGACCGTGATCGCCGAGCGCTCCGGCCCCTTCGACGGCGTGCATGAACAGTGGCTGGCGCAGGTCGACTAGTTCCTGCCGTGGGCGGCCAGCCCACGGTGCCCGGTCAGAACACCACCAGGGCCCGGCCGCCGCGCCCGGCGGTCATCGCCTCGAAGGCATCCGGTATGCCGTCAAGGCCGATCCGGTCGGTGACCAGGGCGGAGAGATCAAGCCGCCCTTCGCGTGCGTGCCCGGCGAGGACGGGGAGATCCTTCGCCGGGTCGCAGTTGCCGTACACACAACCGGACAACGTACGGCCGAAGTAGAAGAGTTCCAGCGCCGTGAAAGCCACCTGCTGATCCTGCCCGCCGATACCGACGACCGCGGTACGCCCGCCCCGCCGGGTGGACGACCACGCGGTACGGATGGTGTCGGCGCGGCCCACACACTCGACCGCCGCGTCGGCGCCGTAGCCGCCGGTGAGTTTGCGGACCCGCTTGGCGGTGTCCTCACCCGCGACCACGAAGTCCGTGGCACCCGCCGCCCTGGCCAACTCCTCCTTGCCCGGCGCCACATCCACCGCGATGATCCGTTCCGCGCCGGCGATCCTGGCCGACTGCAGAACGGCGAGGCCCACCCCACCCACTCCGTACACGGCAACCGACTCCCCCGGCCGCACCCCCACCACATGATGCACCGCGCCATACCCGGTCAGCACCGCGCAACCGAGCAGCGCCGCATCGCCCAGCGGCACCCCCTCGGGCAGCGGCAGCACCGCGTTCGCCGCCACCACCGTCTCCTCTGCGAACACCGCGGTGCCCAGGCCCGGGTACAGCTCGCTCCCGTCGGCGGCCAGCGTCGCGTACGGTGCTGCCGCCGCCGCGCCCGCGTTGGCGCACAGCCACGGCTCGGCCAGCCCACAGAAGTGGCAGGTCCCGCAAGCGGGCGCCCAGTTGAGCACCACCTGATCGCCGACCGCCACGTGCGCGACGCCCTCCCCCACCTCGACGACCGTGCCCGCGCCTTCGTGGCCGAGTACCGCCGGCACGGGCTGCCGCAGGGTGCCGTTGGACAGCGACAGGTCCGAGTGGCACACCCCGGCAGCCGCCAGCTTCACCCGCACCTGGCTGGGCCCTGGCTGCGGCAACTCGATGTCGGTGACCACCAGCGGGGCGTTCACTTCGGGCAGTACGGCGGCGCGGACCACAGTGTCTCCTGGGCTTCTTGCGGCGGGGGTTGTCAGGTTGTCGGCCTTCCCAGGTGGTGGGGCCGGGGAGTGCTCGACCTGGGGATGGCCGGACCCGAAGAGGTCAGAACTGCAGCGACTTGGTCTGGAGGTACTCGGCCAACCCGTGCGGGCCCAACTCTCGCCCGACTCCGGACTGTTTGTAACCCCCGAAGGGCGCCTGCGGATTGAACCGGCCGCCGTTGATGTCGACCTGCCCGGTCTCCATCCTCCGGGCGAACGCGACGGCCTCCGCCTCGTCCTCGCCCCAAACCGCCCCGGCCAGCCCGTACACCGTGTCGTTGGCTATCCGCAGCGCGTCCTCTTCGTCCTCATACCGTATGAGGACCACCACCGGGCCGAAGATCTCCTCCTGCGCGATCGTCATTCCGGGGGCGACATCTGCGAAGACCGTGGGGCGTACGTAGTACCCGGTGGTCAGGTCGTCGGGCGCTTCGGCGCCGCCGGCCGCGATCCTGGCGCCTTCCTGGACGCCCTTCGTTATGTAGCCGCGGACCCGATCACGCTGCTTCGCGTTGACCACCGGGCCCAGCCGCTCGCCGGGCACGTACTTCGCGGCGGCCGCCGTGGCCAGCTCGACCGCCTCGTCATACCGGGCCGCGTCCACCAGCATCCGGGTCCAGGCGCTGCACGTCTGACCGGAGTTGGCGAAGACGTTCGCCACACCGACGTTGACCGCGCGGGCCAGGTCCGCGCCGGGCAGGATCACGTTCGCCGATTTGCCGCCGAGTTCCAGCGCGACCCGCTTGACCGCACCGCCGGCCGCCGCACCGATCCGCTTGCCCACCGCGGTGGACCCGGTGAACGACACCAGGTCGACATCCGGGTGCTCCGCGAGCGCCTGGCCCGCGACCGGGCCGAGCCCGGTGACCAAGTTGAACACCCCGGCAGGCAGGCCCGCCGCGTCCAGCACCTCCGCCACCAACTGAGCGACGAGCGGCGTGTCCTCGGCCGGTTTGAGAACCACGGTGCAGCCCGCGGCGAGTGCGGGCGCCACCTTGGCCACCACCTGGTGCAGCGGGTAGTTCCACGGCGTGATGGCCCCGACCACGCCCACGGGTTCGTGCAGCACCCGGGAGTTGCCAATACGCTCCTCGAAAGAGTGCTCGGCGGCGAGCTTGGCGAACACTCCCATCACCGCAGTCGGCATGTCCGTGTGCACTGCGGTCGCGAACGCGGGCGGCGCACCCAGTTCGGCGGCGATCGTAGCGGCAATCTCGTCGCGGCGCTCGGCCATCAGCCCCGCCGCCGCGGCCAGCGCCGCCGCACGCTTCCCGGGCTCGGTCGCCGCCCATCCGGGCAGCGCCTGGCGCGCCGCCCGTACCGCCGCGTCCACGTCCTGGGCATCGCCGGCCGGCACCTGGGCGATGACCTGCTCGGTCACCGGGTTGACGACGTCGATCCGCCCGTCCGCGGCCGCGGGTCGCCAACGGCCGTCGACGTAGAGCTCGTCGCGCCCCTGGTGGACGTGCTCGCCACCGCCTGCCCTATCCGTCCTGCCGTCCACGCTGCCGCCCTCCGATATCGCCGCTCTGCGTCCGGCGCCCAAACTAGCGCCGATAGTTTTGTGTGACCAGCGCTCGCCCGGTCGCCCCGAGTTCGCGTGTGTGATTGGTAGCCACTTGCACCGCATTCGCCGGCCTTGTCGATCCCGCCGGACGGGTGCCGAACGGCTCCGACAACGACCTACCCGCCGGTACGCACCGCCACCCTTCGAATATGGGTTCGCTATTCGAGCACGGTGCCGAGATATGCTCTGACCAGCACTTTCGCCTCGGCGATCACGCGCGAATCACCCGTTTGGGTGGTCCGGAACGCGAGTTGCAGCGCGGCGTCGGCAGCCTCGACGGCGACGGTCAGCACCAACCGCAGCCGCGGGTCGGCCGGGTCGACGGTGAGCCGGTCGCCGAGCAACACCGGCAGCCGGTCGGCGAGGTCCTGGTTGGTCTCACCCGGTACACCGAAGTCCACCAGCGCGAATCCGGGCGCGGTCCGCTTCATGGCGGTGTACTCCTCGACCAGCACATCGACGGCGGCGCGCCAGTCCGCCCCGACGTCCGGCTCGGCCAGTCGCGCCGCAGTGCGGTCAAGGAACTCGTCGAGGTTGCGATGGGCCAACGCGTCGGTCATGGCGCGCTTGTCGGAGAAGAAGCGGTAGACGGAGCCGATGGGCACTCCCGCACGCGCGGCCACCGCGCGCGTACTGAGCCGTTCATAGCCGCCTTCGTCCAACTCCCGGGCGCAGGCGTCGAGAATGCGGGAGAGGCGCTCGGTGCTGCGGCGCTGAACGGGAACACGGCGTAGTGCGCCGCGCGCGGATTCCTGCCTGGGCACGGCAGGTTCAGCCCCTGGCTATGGCATCGAAGAGCCTGCGCAGCCCGTCCAGGGTCTCCGCGAGCGCAGCCTGTGGGTCTTCCGCGCGGGCGACGGCCATCGCACTCTCGCTGAGACCGCCGTAGAGCATAGAGGTGAGGGGGTCGGCCGGGCGATCAGGGATCGCCCCCTTCCCGATCGCCCGGGCCACCCCCCGCAGAGTCAACTCGCGGCAGTCGACACCGAGTGTGCGCATCGCCTCCCAGCCGAGGGCGCCGGGGGCGTCGAAGAGGGTGATGCGCTGGACCTCGGGGTCGAGCGAGGCTTCGAGATAGGCGCGGCTGCCCTCGAAGAGCGCCTCCCAGGGGTCGTCGGCGACCTTGAGGTACGCGGCCGAGATGACGGCGGCAAGTCCGTCCTGTTCGCGCGCGTACACGGCGCTGAACAACTCCCGCTTGCCGGCGAAGTGGTGGTAGAGCGCGCCTTTGGTGACGCCGGCCCGTTCGCAGACCGCGTCCAGCGAGGTCGCGCCGTAGCCGTCGGTGGCGAACAGGTCGCGGGCCGCGGTGACCAGGTCGTCGACAGTGGCGTCGGAGCGCTCGCGCTGACGCTGGCGCGGTGCCGTCGAGACGGCGGTGCCGTCGACGCCGCGCGCCCGCCCGGTGGCGCGCCGCGCGCTGCCGCCTGCGCTGGGTCCTGCCACGGCGCACCTCCCTCTCTTGCCCGCCGATTGAACCGGCCGCCTTGCCCGCTCCCACCTTAGCCAAGGCCATCGCTTGACACATATATACCTTCGGTATGTATGTTCCGTACCGCCAGTATGCATCAAGCCCCGCAAGGCAAGGACGGCCATGTCCTCATCGACCTTGTCCACCTCACGCGCTTCACCTGTCTCTCCCGCATCCCCTCCCCTCCCCGGCGCGCCTCCCGACCCACCTCCCGGCGCGCCGGGCACGGGTTCCCGGCCCGGTCTCGTCCTGCTGCTGAGCGCCGGCGCCACCTTCATCGCCTTCCTCGACACCACCGTGGTCAACGTCGCCTTCCCGGACCTGGCCACCTCGTTTCCGTCCGCGCGGATCTCCGACCTGTCCTGGGTGGTGAGCAGTTACGCTGTTCTCTTCGACGCGCTGCTCACTCCGATGGGCCGGATCGCCGATGTCCTGGGCCGCAAGAGGGTGTTCCTGCTGTCGCTGACCGCCTTCACCGTCGCCTCCGCGCTGTACGCCGCTGCACCCGACCTGCCGTTTCTGATCGCCGCCCGGGCCCTGTAGGGAGCGGCCGCGGCGGGCATGATCCCAGCGGCGCTGGGACTGCTGCTGGCCACCACCCCGCCCGCCGGCCTCGCCGCGGCGATCGGCGCCTGGGGCGCGGCGGGTTCGATGGCCTCGGCGGCCGGACCGGCCCTGGGCGGTGTCCTGGTCGACGTCTTCGGATGGCGCTCTGTCTTCGTCATCAACATCCCCGTCGGTATCGCGCTCGTGGTGGCCGGGATACACGGGCTGCCGGGACGCACCGACGGCGGGCAGAAGCCGCCCGATCCGCTCGGCGCTGCCACTCTCACCGCAGGCATTCGCTGGTCGTCCTGGGTCTCACCAAGGGCAGCGACTGGAGTTGGGGCTCGGCCGCGACCATCGGCATCACGACCGGCGGCGCTGCCCTGGGCGCGCTCGCCCTTTGGCGTTCCGTGCACCACCCCGCCCCGGCCGTCGAGACCGGCCTCTTCGGCGACCGCACCTTCGCGGTGGCGTCGGCGGCCTCCGCCTTCACCGGTGCGGCGCTCTTCGCCTGGTTGCTGAGCAGCCCGCTCTTCCTCACCACCATCTGGCACTACTCGGTACTCAAGGCCGGCTTCGCGGTCACTCCCGGTGCGCTGACCTCCGCGCCGGCCGCCATCGCTGTCGGCAAGCGGGCAAAACCGCACCAGTTTCCGTTCATCGTCGGCGCGGCGATGGCGGCGTTCGCGGCGGTGAGCGTGTGGACCTGGCTGCAACTCGGCCCAGACACGCGCTTCCTGACTCTCTGGCTGCCGATGGGGCTGATCGGCGGTGCCGCGTTCGGCGCGACGCTGACCGCCCTGTCCACCGCGGCCGCCATCTCCGTGCCTCCGTCACGGTTCGGCTCAGGCGTCGGAATGAGCACCACAGCACGCCAGTTGGGCGGCGCGCTCGGCGCCGCGGCCACCGGCGCGATCATCGCGGCCCACCGGCTCGGCAGCCCGCAGGCGTTCCGCGACGTCTACCTGGCCTGCGTACTGCTGGCCGGCGCCGCCGCCACTGTCGGCCTCGCCATGTCCCGCACCATGCCCAAGCACAGGGAGTCCTGACAGGACCTCCGAGTCGCTCCCGCTCGTCGGCGCCACGCATCCCACGGACGGCGCCCAGGACTTCGAGCGCGAAGCCACCGACCCGCACTGCATGAGCGACACCGAGAGCGACGCGCTCCTGCACGGTGCCTCCTGGCGGCGTCTGGCGGTCGTCGGGGACAGCCTCGCGGAGGGTCTGGGCGATCCAGTGCCCGGCTACCGCACCGCGTGCTGGGCCGATCGGCTCGCGCGGGCGCTGCGCCGGTCCGTGCCCGACCTGGCCTATCTCAACCTCGGCCGACACGGACTCACCGCCGCCGAGGTCCGCGCCGAACAAGCCGAACGCGCCACTGCCTTCGCCCCCGACCTGCTGGGCGTCGTCTGCGGCGGCAACGACCTGCTGCTGCCCGGCTTCGACCCGCGCGCCCTGGCGTCGGAGTTCGACCGGCTCCTCGGCGCACTGGCCGCGCCCGGCACCACACTCTTCGTCTACGCCCTCGTCAACGTCGTCGACGCCATACCCGAACTGCGCGGCGGGCCGCTGGAGAAGGGCGTGGAAGTACTCAACGAGGTGACCCGCAAGGCCGCCGACCGGCACGGAGCCCTGGTCGTGCAGATGTACGGGCACCCGGCGTCCGCCGACCGCGACCTGTTCAGCACCGACCGGGTGCACGCCTCCGCACGCGGGCACGCCGTGATCGCCGCGACGACGATACGCGCACTGGCCTCGCGCATCCCGGCCACGGAGTTTTCCACAGGCGAACGGTGAGGGTTGCCGTCGTGATTCCTATGGTTCAGCATAGGAATCACGACGGCAAGGCGGGGAGTGGAGCATGGAGTTGCAAGGCACCAGGCACAGCGACGACGACAAGGACCTCGACTACCAGCCGGGGTTCGGCAACGAACACAGCACGGAGGCCGTGCCGGGCGCCCTCCCCGTGGGGCGCAACGCCCCGCAGCGCGCCCCTTTGGGGTTGTACGCCGAACAGCTCAGCGGCACCGCCTTCACCGAGCCCCGGTCCCATAACCACCGCAGCTGGCTCTACCGCATCCGGCCGTCCGCCGCCCATCCCCCTTTTCGCCGCGTGCCGAACGGGGCGCTGCGCAGTGCTCCGTTCCACGACGTGGAGCCGGACCCCAACCGACTGCGCTGGGGCCCGCTCCCACTCCCCGACGAACCCACGGACTTCGTCCAGGGCCTGGTCACTGTGGGTGGCAACGGTGACGTGCTGCGCCGCGAGGGCATCGGCATCCATTGGTACGCGGCGAACACCTCGATGGACCGCCGCGTCTTCTCCTCGGCCGACGGCGAGTTCCTGATCGTCCCCCAGCAGGGCGCCCTGCTGCTGCGTACCGAACTCGGCGTGCTGCGCGCCGAACCGGGTCACGTCGCCCTCATCCCGCGTGGCGTCCGCTTCCGGGTGGAACTCCTCGAGCCGACTGCCCGCGGTTACGTCTGCGAGAACTACGGCCGCCCTTTCCAGCTCCCCGACCTCGGCCCGATCGGTGCCAACGGCCTGGCGAACGCACGGGACTTCCTCGCCCCGGTCGCCACCTACGAGGATCGCGAGGAGGACACCGAGGTCGTCAACAAGTTCGGCGGCAACCTATGGGCCGCCGTCTACGACCACTCACCGCTCGACGTGGTCGCCTGGCACGGCAACCACGTGCCCTACCTCTACGACCTTCACCGCTTCAACGTGCTGGGATCGATCAGCTTCGACCACCCCGACCCGTCCATCTTCACCGTCCTCACCTCCCCGTCGGACACCCCGGGGCTCGCTGGCGCGGATTTCGTGGTGTTCGCGCCTCGTTGGCTGGTCGGCGAGGACACCTTCCGCCCTCCGTACTTCCACCGGAACGTGATGTCGGAGTTCATGGGCCTGGTCGAGGGCGCCTACGACGCGAAGGCCGAGGGCTTCGTCCCCGGCGGCGCCTCGCTGCACAACATGATGTCCGCGCACGGCCCGGACCGCACGACGTTCGACCGGGCCAGCACCGCGGAGTTGCGCCCGCAGAAGATCGACGACGGGCTGGCGTTCATGTTCGAGACGCGCTGGCCGGTGGTAACGACCGAGTTCGCCCTGGGCGCGGGGCACCGGCAGGAGGGATACGACTCGGTCTGGGAGGGGCTTGAGAGAAACTTCCGACCGTGAACGCCTTCGCCCCCGACTCACTGGTCCTCAACCGCAGGCTGCCGCTCTGGTACCAGGTCTCGCAGTCCCTGCGCGCCTCGATACTGGGCAGGCGGGCGGACGCCCCGCTGCGGCTGCCCACCGAGGAGGACCTTGCCGCGCACTACGGAGTAAGTGTGCTCACCATGCGCCAGGCACTGAAGGAACTGGAGACCGAGGGCCTGATATCCCGGCATCGCAGGCGCGGCACCTTCATCGAGCCGACCGCACTGCGCGGGGCACCGGTGAAACTGCTCGGCTCGGTGGACACCATCGTCGCCCAGCAGTCCGGGGAGCGCACCACTATCCTGGCGCACGGTCCCGCTCCCCTGCCTCCTGATGTGGCCGAGTACTTCCCCGACCTCACCGAGACCGTCTTCTTCCGGCGGCTGCGCCATGATGAGGCTGGCGAGCCCTCCAACTGGGCCGAGAACCATGTCCGCCCCGAACTCGCCAATCGTATCGACCTCGCCGACCTGGAGCGCTGGCCGATGACGAAGGTCCTACGCGATGCTCTGGGGGTGCGGATCAGCCGCATCACCGACACCGTGGAGGCCAGGCTGGCCGCCCCGGACACCGCCCGCCTGCTGCAGGTACCGCTGCTCAGCCCGATACTGCACTACACCGGCGTGACCTACGACGAGACTGGCCGAGCCGTGGACGTGGTGCGCATCCACTACCGCGGCGACCGGTTCTCCTTCACCGTGACGATGGAGGCACCCTGAGAGGGCCGTCAGTAGCATGCATGCGGTGAGCGATGACGCGCCTTTGCTGCACGACCTGATGCCATGGTCGGTGCGCCCGCTGCGCATCGGCCGGGGCTGGCCGATGGCACCCGAGCCCGCCTGCCTGCGAGCACGCTGGACTCTCCTCACCACCGCGCCGGACGACGCCACCAGAGCTGCCCTGCTGCACCCGACCCGGGCCCGCGGCCTGCACACCCCGGTTGCCCAACTCCCCGGCCACCACACCCCCACCACCGCGATTGCCCGCGAGGACGGTCGCTGCCCGGAGCCGGTACGCATCCAGCACGGGCCCTTCGACCAGCAGTGGCTGATACCCGACCACCGGCTGATCGACGTGGCCCGGCCTGAACTGTGGCGGATCGCCGACGACCGGCAGGTCTTCGCGATCGAGCAGAGCCCACTGCCGGACACCGCGGAAGCCGCGGTGACCTTCTGCGCCCTGCTTCCCGACGGGCGGTCACCGGCTGGCAAGCCCGCCCTGATCCGACCGCTGTACCGGCGGCCCGGCGGCCGCGATCCGAACCTCGCACCGGGCCTGACCAGTTGGCTCACCACCCGTCTGGGCAGCGACGTCACCGCCGAGGACACGCTCGCCTGGATCGCCGCCGTGGCCCGACCCGGTCACCGTGGCTGCGCCGTACCGCTCCCCCGCACCCCGGACCAGTGGCACGAAGGAACGGCGCTGGGCCGCAGATCCCTGTGGCTGCACACCCGAGGCACCCGCTACGCCGATCCCGCGCGGGGCCGCGACGCCGACCGGCTGCGACCGCCCGGCGGCAGCCGACCCTATGTCAGGGCGCCGCTGCCCGCTCAGCCACAGCCCGACGACCTGCGATACGACCCGCAGGAGCGCGCCCTGTGGATCGGCACCGGCCAAGTGGCTCCTGTGGCGCCCGGAGCCTGGGAGTCCACAGCGGGCGGGGTACGGGTGCTGGAAGCGTGGTACGGGCGGCGGGTCACACCCGGGGAGCCGGGCTCGCTGGAAGCTATGCGCCCGGCCGCCTGGACCCGGGCCACGACCTCAGAACTGCTGGAGTTGATCGGCGTGCTGACGCTGCTGGCTCAGCTTCGGGGCGAGCTGCGGGACTTCGCCGCGCGGCTGGCGGCTACGGGCGTCGACAGGACGGGGACAGCCGGCACGGTGGCGCTGAGGTCGGCCGGGGTCCTTCCGGTACCCGCAGCCAGGCGTAGGCCGGCCTCAGTGCTGGAGCATCACGAAGAAGGCCCGGACGGGCAGTTCGCCCTGCTGTGACCGTGAGTGCAGTGGGATCAACGGCGGCCGCTGGGGAGGACGGCCGCACGCACCCCACCGTGTTGACAGCAGGACGGACGCGAACTGCTCGTGTTTCAGCGGCGGTTGCCGAAGAGCGACCTCCGCAGTCGGCGCAACGGCGCGAAGAGCGACACCCGGGCGCCCCTGTTGGTCTTGGTGTGCACGGTGTCGCGCGAGGTCAACTCCCGCAACAGCACGGTCGCTTCCTCGGTCTCGCGCTGCGGCACGGCAGGGCCGGCCAGTATCGAGAGATGCCGGTCCAGACGTGCACTGGACGCCTTAGTACCGCAGTTGATGGCAGGCACTCTGGGCCTGCCGTGCATCGCTATCTGTTCCATGACTCTCCCCACCCTGTCGAGGGCACCCAGCACGGGCAGGGTAACCCTATCGCCCCGTCACGTCACGTGCGCATCCGCCGCCTACCCCTGTCGCCCGATTCACCTTCCGTTCAAGGGCGTTGACGCGGGAACGGACATGCGGAGGACGGCGTCGCATCATGCCACCGCACGGAAGGCCGGCAGATAGCCGCCCGACTGGCCGGTCGCGGTCGGATGGTAGGACTCGTCCGCTGGAAGCATCACGCTGTTCAGCCAGGGGGCACCGGAACACAGTTCGTGACCGGCGAAGGCACTTCGGACGTCGGCGAACGTGAAGCCGTGGTCCGCGGCGCGTTTGGCGATCACCCCGTCCAGATCGTCAGCCGCGCCGTTGACGGCTCTGCGCGCGGTGTTACTCAGCCCCAGCAGGCAGTCGCCGGGAATCTTGTAGAAGCGCCGATATCCGAGCACCACCGCATGGGCGCGCGGGGCCTTGGCGCGGATCTTGTCGTACACGGCGTCGAGCAGGCCCGGCAGATCCTTGTCGACGAAGACCCGGGCCTTGGCGATCCGACTCAGGCAGGGGCCCTCCGAGTCGAGTGCGCAGGTACTCATCACACCGGAGAGCTCGACGTCGTTTCCCCCTGCGCTGATACTGATCAGGCTGGTCGCGGAGTTCACCGGTCCCAACTGGCCGCTGACGACGTCCGTGGTGTCGGCGCCGGAACAGGCGGTGAAGGCGAACGACGAAGGATGGTGGGCGGTGGCCCACAACTCGGGATACGCCCTGGTACTTCGTTTGCAGGCACCACTGGACCCGTCGTATCCCCCGGCGCCGACTCCGGGCGGAGTAGGAGTCGCCGAGCGCCACGTAGTTGGTAGTGGCCGCCTGTGCGGAGCCGGTTCCCAGCAGGCCGACCGTGCACATGAGGGCCAACGCGGACGCGGCTGAGACGAGGTGGTGCATTTTCATGAGAACTCCCTGAGCGGCGTCCCGCGGACCATCTCCGACACGCCGGCCAAGGGCGATGCCAGGAGGTGTCACGCGCGGGGAAACTGATCGGCGGTCAACAAAGCCGCTGCCCGGCCCCGTTGACCTCACTGAATTCATCTCCGGACATTTGTGCGGCAAATCAACCCTTTCGAGGGGTTTGGGAGTCCGCATGGAAGCTCGAGTCGGACCGAAAAACGCTGGGCGATTGCCCCGCCGTGCCGGATCATGGGCCGCATGTCCGCCACATCCCGCCCACCGAGGAGGCACGTGCCGCCCGCCTCTCCCGCCACGGACAGGAAGGCCGCCGCGGCCGCCGATCCGTTCCATTCCCTGCCCGTCCATCTGCGACTGGACGACAGCGACTCGCCGTCCGACGTCGTCGACGCCTTGTTCCTGGGGCGTTTCACCTCCGGGCAGCAGCCCTTCGCCCGCAGCAGCTCACTGGAGAGCGTCAAGCCCGGCCTCACCCTGCTGCCGCCGGACGCGGCTGTGCTGCGGCAGACGCGTGACAAGGACCGCAGTGCCCTCCTGGCCGAGGGAGACGGCTGGACGATCCTGGTCTCGTGCTGGAACCGGGGCGCCGACGTCACGGTGACGGCGATCTCCGACGAACTCGCCGAGCGGATATTGAAGTCGGCGGTCGACGACGCGGAGGACGAACCGGAGCCGCAGCCGGACAACATCACCATGGGCTTCTGGTACGTCTCCCCCCGGCGGGGCCCGCACCGCACCACCCGGAAAATCTCCGCCAGCACCTGGGACGAACTGCGCGGCAACTACTCGGCGCCGGTCGCCGACGCCATGGACAGCCTGATGAAGATGACCGCCGACGACGTCACCGGGCGGCTGCTCCTGCTCCATGGACCACCCGGTACCGGCAAGACCTCCGCCCTGCGCACCCTGGCACGCTCATGGCGCGACTGGTGCCAGGTGGACTGCGTCCTGGACCCCGAGCGACTCTTCAACGACGTGGGTTACCTGATGGACATCGCCATCGGCGAGGACGAGAGCGAGGGCGGTCGCTGGCGGCTGCTCCTGCTGGAGGACTGCGACGAACTGATCCGCGGGCAGGCCAAGCACGAGACCGGCCAGGCGCTGTCGCGGCTACTCAACCTCACCGACGGACTGCTCGGCCAGGGCCGCAACGTCCTGGTCGGCATCACCACCAACGAGGACCTGGAGCGACTGCACCCGGCCGTCGTACGGCCCGGTCGCTGCCTTGCCCGCATCGAGGTCGGCCCGCTGAACCGGGAAGAGGCGGTGCGGTGGCTCGGCACCAGCGAGGGCATCGGCCGTGAGGGCGCCAGCCTCGCCGAGTTGTACGCCCTGCGCCGCGGCGCCGCGCCGACCCTCACCGTGCCACCCCAGGTGGAAGGCGGCCTCTACCTCTGACGACGGACCTACTCGCCGTACTCCGCGCGCAGCGCCTCCTCCATCGCGGTGCGGGCGGCGTCGCGGTCCAGGCCGAGGCGGTGAACCCGCTGCGCATAGGCGGTCGCGGCGGCGGCCACCTCGCGAGTCTGGGCGTCACCCGCCGCAATGTACGTGCCGTGGCGGCCCCGGGTCTCGATCACCCCGTCCGCCTCCAGCGCGCGGTACGCCTTCGCGACAGTGTTCGCCGCGAGCCCCAACTGCTCGGCCAGGCCACGCACGGTGGGCAGCTTGTAGTTGACCGGGAGAACCCCCATACGGGCCTCCTCGGCGATCTGACCGCGCACCTGCTCGTACGGGGCGGCGGTCGCGTCCGGATCGATCGTGATCTTCAGGCTCATACGCCGGATACTGGCACAGCGGCGGATACCAACGGCACCGCTCGGGCCGGACCGTCCGGGGCGTAGGCGATGGCGTCCCCGCTCTCGTGCAGGTGGAGCAGGAAGCAGTGGCCGGCCCGATAGCCGTCGATCGCCGCCCGGCAGTAGGCGACCATGTCGTCGGGCAGCGCGTCCAGCGGATACCAGCCGAGCTCCGAGCACTTGTCCGGTTCGCGGTTGACCGGTTCGGGGCCGCCGGTCGTGTGGTGTGCAACGAAGAACCAGCCGATCCTGGCCCGGCCTTCGGGTGCCCGATGCTGCATCACCATCGCGGCTTCCAGGTCGCCGGGGGCCAATTCGAGCCCGATCTCCTCGCGGGCCTCGCGGATCATTCCGCTCCTGACGTCCTCGCCGTCTTCGAGGTGCCCGGACGGCGCATGCAGCAGGCCGTCGGCGTAGCCCGTGCCGTCCCGGCGGGCGAGTAGCACATCCTTGCCGCGCAGCAGGATCAGATGGACGTCGACGATCTCGGTGTGTCGGCGGGAGATTCGGGGCGCGGGGCGGACCACCGCCACGTACCGCTCGTCGGAGACCGTGTGCCCCCACAGCGCCGCGTCGGGGCCGAGTTGCTCGACCTGGGTGGACCCGCCGAGCGGCGCGGTGAGTTCAGTGAGGGTGTCGGCGGAGATGCCGACCGGGGGTGTCCCCCACCGGCCCTCGATGAGGACCAGCCGCCCGCCGGGCCGCAGCAGGTCGGCCCACCGCCGCAGTACCGCATCCGGGTCCGGCAGGGTCCACAGCACCTGGCGGACGAGGACGATGTCGAAGCCGCCTGCCCCTACGGGCGGATGGCTCGCGTCACCGACGATCGCCAGCGCGTTTGTGCCGGAGAGCTTCGCGCGGGCCAGCGCGACCATCCGCTCCGACCGGTCCACAGCGGTGACCCGGTGCCCGCCGGCGGCCGCGAGCCGCGAGAGGCTTCCGGTACCGCAGCCGAGGTCGAGCACGTCGGACGGCGTCGCGGGCAGCCATGACCGCAGCCGCGCCGCCCATGCCGAGCGGACACCCGGGTCGCGCTGGCCGTGGTCGGGTTCATCGTCGAAGTGGTCGGCGGCGGCGTCCCAGTATTGGCGAGTGTCTGCGTCGGCGCTCATGGGAAGAGCGTCCCACCCACCGCCGACAGACGGGCGTTCACCGAACCTGCCGACTGGGTCGACCGGGCTTCACCACGTGGGGCGGATCGGCCCGGTCGGCGCGAGCCGTACCAGTTCGTCCCGCAGCTTGAGCAGCCGGCGTTCACCGAGGATCTCCTCCCAGGGCAGCACAGCCTCGGCCGCGGCCGCCTCGGCGGCCTCGGTGCAGCGCCGGCCACGGGCAGTGAGCAGGACGAGTCGGGCGCGGGCGTCATCCGGGTGCGGGCGCCGCTCCACGTACCCCTTCTGCTCCAGTTCGTCGACGATCTGACTGGCGGCCTGGCGGGTGAACCCGAGGTGTTCCGCGACCTCGGTGACCGTCGCACCGGCCGGGGCGAGCCGGGCGAAGACGAAGCCGTGGGTCGGACGCAGGTCGGTGAAACCCCTCGCCACCACGCCGTTGTGTATGTCCTGGACGAGCGACCCGGCGGAAATGAGAAGCGCGGCGGTCAGGCTCATTGCATCGGAGTCCTTCACAGAATCACCTTGACACAGAGCGCAAGCTCCTTGAACATATAGGCAAGAGATTTACGTAAGTTACTTGCCTATAACGCGACGCCGGGCTGTGCGCCCGGAGGAGGTTGTCATGCCTTTCATCCCCGCGGCGGACGCCGTGGTCCACAAGCTGCACGGCGCCCGCTTCGTGTCGTACGCGGCACCCGCCCTCGGCAGCAAGGAGTTGTGCGCATGGCGCTGCGAGTTGCCGGCCGCCTCTTCCGGGCCACCCCACCGGATTTCACGCGAAGAGGTCTTCCTCGTCCTGTCCGGCTCCCTGGAGCTGACCATCGACGGGGAGACCCGGACGCTCACCGCCGGCGACACGGCCGTCGCCCCACCCGGCTCCTTGCTGGGCATCATCAATCCCAGGGAGGAGCCGGCCGCCCTCTGGGTGACCACAAGCATCGGATTGCATGCCTCACTGGCCGACGGCTCACGAATATCCCCGCCCTGGGCTAACTGAACGCCGACAGACAGGTGGTCGGAGTGACATGCGCGGGGTCGAGCGCGTTCGCTGCCTCATGGAACGCGATGCGGTCGGTCAGACCGATGACGACATGCTCGGAGACATCGAGCGGCAGAGGTTCTGAAGCACCACGTTGCGGACGTTCGGGCCGGACAGCGCCTGCGTCGCGTATGGCGTGACGACCTCGTCGTAGACAGTGGAGATCACGGTGTACTGCACGCCGGGCACGGCGTCGCCGCCCGCGTTCAGTTCACGCTGGAAGTCCGATCCGGCCACCTGGTCGGCCAGACCGGGTAGATCAGCCTGGAGGAAGGCGGCCGCACCGGGGAAGTACGGAAGCAGCGCGGGTCAATCCGTCAAGCGTGGCCCCATGGTTGTCGGGAGCAAGGGCGACCAGCGCGTTCACCTTGGCCGCGCCACCGAGGAACTTCAGGTAATAGCGCGGCATCATGCCGCCCTGCGAGTGGCCGACGATGTCGACCTTGGCGGCGTGGGTGGCCACCAGTACCCGATCAGCGAAGTCGGAAAGCTGGTGTGCCGAGTCGGCGATCGGCCCCAACCCGCCGATCAGGTTCTCGTCGGGGCGCATGCCGTAGTCGAAGGAGAAGACGCAGTAGCCGCGCGCCACCAGATAGGGGGCGAAGACGAGCCAGTTGTCGGCGCCGTTGGCGAAGGTGCCGTGCACCAGGACGACAGGTCGGGGGTGCTGGGCGGAAGGGCGGCAGGAATAGTTGTTCCAGCCGCTGGTCGGCGCGGAGCCGGCGGACGCGGAGGCGACAGCGGTGGGCGCGACCGCCATCACTGCCGTCAGCGCGAACACGGCCAGGAGCCGTCTCCAGGGCAGCCTCATGCGATCTCCTCACAGGTCAGAGAAGTGGGCACGACAACGACGCCCGGCATCTTATGATCCGGATCACTTGCTGGACCCACGACAAGTTACGCACGAGTAGGAATTCGCTGACCAGTGCCGCGACCGGCAAGGTTTGCCCGGCAGTGAGGCGTCCTGGTGGTCCCCCATGGCCTTCGGCGTGGGGGTGCCCCCAGGCCGAAGGCGGCCGGAAGCCCTCGCAGTGGGCCTACTCGGGCCTTCGGCCAACGCCGGGAGCACTCCCCCTGGCTACGCCGGGAGCACCCCCACCCGCCGAAGGTAGGGGGACGCGCGCCCGGGCGGCGAGCGGGGCAAACCTTGCCGGGAGGGGCACTAGTTACGCGTGAGTAGAAAATGCCGCATGGATCGAACCCGCCCCTCACATGCAAGCACCCATGGCGAAGCGGAAGTTGAGAAGCCCCTGGTCGTGGAGTTGCGTGAATCGTTCGCATGTTCGATTCTAAGTGGAATGTCGATCCTCTCCGCGGGCGGCGTGCCGGTGAGGTCGGGTGGCACGCGGGCTCTGCCCGTACCACCCGCGCTTCGCCCTCTGCTGCCCAACGGCGTTCTGCGGGCCGGCTCCGCGGTGGCAGTGGAGGACGGGGACCTGCCGCTGCTGCTCGCGCTGGGAGGCGGCGCGGCTCGCCGCGGGATCTGGGCCGCCCTGGGACTGCCGCAACTCGGCGGGCTGGCCGCCGCGGACGCGGGGCTGGACCTGGATCACGGGCTGTGGGTCGACCGCCCCGGGAACGACTGGCCTCAAGTGCTGTCGGTGGTGATGGAGACGGTGCCGGTCGTGCTGCTCGGGCCGTTGGGCAGACCGACCGAGCGCGTCATGCGCAGGCTCGCCGCCCACCAGCGCCGCACCGGGGCCGTGCTGCTGGTGGCGGGCCCATGGGAGGGCGCGCAGGTGAGGCTGCGGGTGACCGAGGCGGCATGGGAGGGAGTGGGCGCGGGCCACGGGCTGCTGAAGGGCCGCCGGGTACGCGTGGCGGCAGGCGGGCGGGGCGTCCCGGGG
>NZ_JACEGK010000054.1:0-22108 GCF_056859195.1 Streptomyces sp. NH27 | reverse complement strand
GCCCGAGCCCGTCCCCGCGGCCGGGCCCGCCGGCTCCCCCGCCCACTTCTCCACCCACTCCTCGGCGGACACCGCCTCCACCGAGGTCCCGGCCGGCCGCGCCAAGCCGGGCCCGCCGGCGAAAGTCGCGGTCCCCGTCCTGGTCCTCGCCCTGCTCTGCTTCGCAGTGGGCATCGCGGCCTTGATGGCGTCCTGAACGAACGTCCTCAACGAACGTCCTGAACAAGCCCGAGACTCCGCAGGGTCAGCCCTGCGCCCTCGCCGGCCGCCACCGCGCCGCGCCGAACCACACCGCGAGGACGAGCAGCAGCAGCGTGCCCACCCCGAACGCCACGAACGCGACCAGGCGCAGCGCGGAGGAGGACGAGCCGCCGGTCGCGGTGCCGTCGGCCGCCGCCACGTCGTGCGCGTCGACGCCGATCCCGGCCGCACCCGGGTCCCCCGAGTACGCCGGGGCGGCCTGCGCGGCGCCCTTGACCTGGACCCGAAGCGTGATCGGCACCGGCCCGCTGACCTGCTCGGCAACACCCGGGTGCACGGTGACCGCGAAGTAGTACCAGCCCGCGACCCGCACCCGCTGCACCATGTCGTCGTCCGACGAGCGGTTCGCGTAGGACACCGGCGGCAACTGCTCGACCAGCGAGGTGGGCGAGCCGGAGTACGAGTCGTCGTCACCGTCGACGTACTGCCGGACCGGGCTGAAGGACGTCAGCCGCACGCCGGAGCCGACGAAGTCGAGCGAACTGCCGATCAGCGGCGCGCTGGAGAAGTCCGTGAAGACGGTGGCCTGCTGGCCCCAGTCCACCGGGACCTTGTAGAAGCGGGTCTCGCCGGGCAGCACCCGGTCCTTCCAGATACCGGTCCTGATCGCGGCCGCGGTCTCGAAGGAGGTGCCGCCGGACGCCTGCTTCACGGTGCCCGTGGTGAGCGGGGTCGGAGAGGCGCCGGCCGTGGCGGGGGCGGGCAGCGGCACGGAGCCGGACTTCAGCGGCGGTTCGAGCACGTAGCGCAGCTCCAGCGGCCAGGCCGCCTGATCCGAGCCGGAGTCGGAGGTGCGGTGCACCTGAAGGGTGTACTGGTTGGCGCCCTGGCAGTCGTCGTCCTCGTCGCCGGTGGCGCGCTCCACCGCGGTGCCGACCGGGCGGGCGTCGCCGTCGTCGTCGAAGTGCTCCTCGCGGCTGTCGCACTCCGACCCGTCGGCGCTGACCAGCTTCAGCTCGATGCCGTCGTCGTAGGTCACCTTCGAGCCGGGCGGGGGCACCGCGAACACCGAGGCGTAGGCGGAGGACTTCGCGTCCAGCGCGATGCCGTACATCCGGGTCTCGTCCGGCTTGATGGTGTCCCGGTACGTGGCGCCGGCCTTCATCGCGGGCGCGTCGGCCGTGGTGGCCGCGCCGTCGAGCACGCTGCCCCGCGGCTGCCAGGAGGCCGGCGCGGTCGGGGTCGGGGTCGTGGCCCCGCCGTCCGCTGCCGCCGGGCCTGTTGCCGCGGCCAGCAGCAGCAAGGCTGCGGCCGCGCCGAACGTCGTGCGCTTCATCCCCTGCTCCTGTCCCCACCGATCAGAGCGCGATGCACCGGCACCGTATCGAAGCCCGCGGGAACAGCGAAGGCCCCGGTCGCGCTGTGCGACCGGGGCCCGGAGACCGCCCCCACGCCTTGCGGCGTACTGCTAACGGCGTCTCACACGTCTGTGCCGGAGCCACCCGGGACCGTGTCAGTGGCTTCCGTCCACAGGTCCTGCTCGGCGCGGTCCGCCTGGATCTGCCGGTACACGAACAGCCCGGCAACGGCGGCCAGGGCGATCAGGAGAATCTTCTTCATCGCCTGACCCTCCTCCTTCTAGCGTGAGACGAGCTTCTGACCCGCCCGACTATACACAGCGGCCGATACCGAACGGTTATCTGGCACCGAAAACGGGTAGGGCATCACGTCCGGTGGAAGGAGCGCGTCCCGCGGGACCTTCCCGTCGGACCGTCCCGCCCCGTCGGACCGTCCCGGGCGGCGCGCCCACACCGCGATGCCCGCGGGCCTGCTGCCGGGGATCCGCTTCGGGACGACCGATGTCAGCCGTAGATGTAAACAGCCCCTCACGGATCCCGTGAGGGGCTGTTTGCGCTGGTGGGGCTACCAGGACTTGAACCTGGGGCCTCTTCCTTATCAGGGAAGCGCTCTAACCGTCTGAGCTATAGCCCCGCGCTGCACCGAAAGATTAGCGCACCAGGGGCCGTGCCCCAAAATCGGTTACTCGTCCTCGGCGAGAGTCAGCTCGATGCCGCCCACGAAGCCCGAGGAGAGGTTGTAGATGAAGGCGCCGAGCGTCGCCAGTGCGGTGGCGAGCACCACGTCGATGACCGCGATCACCGTGGTGAAGAGCATCACCCGGGACAGCGACAGGAAGCCGACCAGGTCGAAGCCGCCCTTGCCGCCCTCGGAGGAGGTCGCGTCGCTGATCGTGGAGCCCACGGCGTTGAACACGCCGATGGTGTCGAGCACCATCCACAGCACGGCGACGGCGATGATCGTGCAGATGCCCAGCGCGATGGAGAGCAGGAAGCTGACCTTCATCACCGACCACGGGTCGGCCTTGGCCACCCGCAGTCGCGCCTTGCGGGTGTGCGGCGCCGTACGGGCCGCGGGGCGCGGTCTGCGCACCCCGGCCGCCGCCGGCGAGCCCGCGGCCCCATCAGGAGCCCCGCCGGGCGCCCCGGCAGGAGCGCCCGGCGGGCGCGGCGGCGCGTAGGCGGCCGGCGGCTGCTGCGGCGACTGACGGGTGTCCGTCACGGTGTATCCCCCCTCCTGCGGACCCTTCCGGTCCGCGGAGCCGGTCGGCCCGGCTCCCCCGGTCGAGCCATGGGCACCGCCTGTCCGGCCGGCACCGTGCGCACCGCCCGTCCTGCCGGACCCGCCCGCGGCGCCCATGGCTCCACTCACGGTTTACTCCTCTGGTTCACCGGCCTCGGGCTCCGTGCCCGGGGCCGCAGCGTCATGCCCTGTCGTGCTTGTGTCTTCCTGCGCTGCTGCCTGCGCCGCCGCGCCGTCCTGCTCATCCGGCTCCACGCCGTCCGGATCCACACCGTCCGGATCATCCTCCGCTTCGGCGTTCCGCGCGATACCTACCACCGCGTCCCGCTTGCCGAGGTTGATGAGCTGAACACCCATGGTGTCACGACCGGTCTCCCTGACCTCGTTGACCCGCGTGCGGATCACACCGCCGCTCAGGGTGATGGCGAGGATCTCATCGGTCTCCTCGACCACCAGCGCCCCGACCAGAGAGCCCCGGTCCTCCACGATCTTCGCTGCCTTGATACCGAGTCCGCCGCGCCCCTGTACGCGGTACTCGTCGACCCGCGTGCGCTTGGCGTACCCGCCATCGGTGGCGGTGAAGACGAACGTACCCGGCCGGACCACGTTCATGGAGAGGAGTTCGTCACCCTCGCGGAAACTCATGCCCTTGACACCGGAGGTGGCCCGCCCCATCGGCCGCAGCGCATCGTCCGTCGCGGTGAAGCGGATGCACTGCGCCTTACGGCTGACCAGCAACAAGTCGTCCTCGGCGGAGACCAGCTCGGCGCCGATCAGCTCGTCGGACTCGGCGGCTGCGCCCTCCTCGGCCACCCCTGCGTCGCGCAGATTGATCGCGATGACACCGCCGGAGCGCGGGGAGTCGTAGTCCTTCAGCGCGGTCTTCTTCACCAGACCGGACTTGGTGGCGAGCACCAGATACGGCGCTGCTTCGTAGTCCTTGATGGCCAGGATCTGGGCGATCCGTTCGTCCGGCTGGAAGGCCAGCAGGTTGGCGACGTGCTGGCCGCGGGCGTCCCGGCCGGCGTCCGGAAGTTCGTACGCCTTGGCGCGGTAGACGCGTCCCTTGTTCGTGAAGAACAGCAGCCATTGGTGCGTGGTTGTGACAAAGAAGTGGTCGACGATGTCGTCCTGCTTCAGCTTGGCGCCGCGCACGCCCTTGCCGCCGCGCTTCTGCGAGCGGTAGTCCTCGGTCTTGGTGCGCTTGACGTAGCCGCCGCGGGTGATCGTGACGACGATGTCCTCTTCGGCGATCAGGTCCTCCATGGACATGTCACCGTCGAAGGGCACCAGCTTGCTGCGCCGGTCGTCGCCGAACTTGTCGACGATGGCCTGCAGTTCCTCGCTGATGATCTGCCGCTGCCGCTCGGGCGAGGCCAGGATCGCGTTGTACTCGTTGATCTTCGCCTGGAGTTCGTCGTGCTCGGCGATGATCTTCTGCCGCTCCAGGGCGGCCAGCCGGCGCAACTGCATCTCCAGGATCGCGTTCGCCTGGATCTCGTCGATCGTCAGCAGGCCCATCAGGCCCTCGCGCGCGATCTCGACGGTGTCGCTGCGCCGGATCAGCGCGATGACCTCGTCGATCGCGTCGAGCGCCTTGAGCAGCCCGCGCAGGATGTGGGCGCGCTCCTCGGCCTTGCGCAGCCGGAAGCGGGTGCGCCGGACGATGACCTCGACCTGGTGGTTCACCCAGTTCCGGATGAACGCGTCCAACGACAGCGTGCGCGGTACCCCGTCGACCAGCGCCAGCATGTTGGCGCCGAAGTTCGACTGGAGGTCGGTGTGCTTGTAGAGGTTGTTCAGCACGACCTTGGCGACGGCGTCGCGCTTGAGCACGATCACCAGCCGCTGGCCGGTACGCGAGGAGGTCTCGTCGCGGACGTCCGCGATGCCACCGATCCGGCCGTCCTTCACCAGGTCGGCGATCTTCTGCGCGAGGTTGTCCGGGTTGGTCTGGTACGGCAGCTCGGTGACGACCAGGCACTGCCGGTTCTGGATCTCCTCGACCTCGACGACCGCGCGCATGGTGATCGAGCCGCGGCCGGTGCGGTACGCGTCCTCGATGCCACGGCGGCCGACCACCAGGGCGCCGGTCGGGAAGTCCGGGCCCTTGATCCGCTCGATCAGGGCGTCGAGGAGTTCCTCGGAGCCCGCCTCCGGGTTGGCCAGGAACCACTGGGCGCCGTCGGCGACCTCCCGCAGGTTGTGCGGGGGGATGTTGGTGGCCATGCCGACCGCGATACCGGCCGAACCGTTGATCAGCAGGTTCGGGAAGCGGGCCGGCAGGACCGTCGGCTCCTGGTTGCGGCCGTCGTAGTTGTCCGTGAAGTCGACGGTCTCCTCGTCGATGTCCCGGACCATCTCCATGGCCAGCGGCGCCATCTTGCACTCGGTGTACCGCATGGCGGCGGCCGGGTCGTTGCCCGGCGAGCCGAAGTTGCCGTTGGAGTCCACCAGCGGCATCCGCATCGACCACGGCTGCGCCAGGCGGACCAGCGCGTCGTAGATCGAGGAGTCGCCGTGCGGGTGGTACGTACCCATGACGTCACCGACGACGCGGGCGCACTTGTAGAAGCCCTTCTCCGGCCGGTAGCCGCCGTCGTACATGGCGTACAGCACCCGGCGGTGCACCGGCTTGAGGCCGTCGCGCACGTCCGGCAGGGCGCGCGAGACGATGACGGACATCGCGTAGTCGAGGTAGCTGCGCTGCATCTCCGTCTCGAGCCCGACGGGCTCGATGCGAAGCCCTCCGGACTCGTTGCGCTCGTCCATCTCGGACGCGGGGAGATCGGGCACGGGAGGGGTGTTGGGGGTCTCGTCGGCCATCGCTGTCTGATAGTCCTTTCACACGGCCGGAAGTCGGGGCCGACTCAGATGTCCAGGAACCGGACGTCCTTGGCGTTTCGCTGGATGAAGGTGCGGCGTGCCTCCACGTCCTCGCCCATCAGGACCGAGAACAGGTCGTCGGCCTGCGCCGCGTCGTCCAGGGTGACCTTGCCGAGCACGCGGTGGTCGATGTCCATGGTGGTGACCCGCAGCTCTTCCGCGTTCATCTCGCCGAGGCCCTTGAAGCGCTGGATCGAGTCCTCGCGGATGCGCTTGCCGCTCTGCTTGCCCAGCGCGACCAGCGCGTCGCGCTCGCGGTCGGAGTAGGCGTACTCCCAGTCGTCGCGGCCCCACTTCACCTTGAACAGCGGCGGGCGGGAGAGGTACACGTGCCCGGCCTCCACCAGCGGGCGCATGAACCGGAAGAGGAAGGTCAGCAGCAGCGTGTTGATGTGCTGGCCGTCGACGTCGGCGTCCGCCATGAGGATGATCTTGTGATAGCGGAGCTTGTCGATGTCGAAGTCCTCGTGCACACCGGTGCCGAAGGCCGAGATCAGCGCCTGGATCTCCTGGTTCTGCAGGATCTTGTCGATCCTGGCCTTCTCCACGTTGAGGATCTTGCCGCGGATCGGGAGGATCGCCTGGTACTGCGGGTTGCGGCCGGACTTCGCCGAGCCGCCGGCGGAGTCACCCTCGACGATGAAGATCTCGCACTTCGTCGGATCGTTCGACTGGCAGTCGCTCAGCTTGCCGGGCAGCGACGCGGACTCCAGCAGGCCCTTGCGGCGGGTGAGGTCCCGCGCCTTACGGGCCGCGACCCGGGCGGTGGCCGCCTGGATCGACTTGCGGATGATGTCCGTGGCCTCGTTGGGATTGCGGTCCAGCCAGTCGGTGAGGTGCTCGTGCACGACCTTCTGGACGTACGTCTTCGCCTCGGTGTTGCCGAGCTTCGTCTTCGTCTGACCCTCGAACTGGGGCTCGCCGAGCTTGACCGAGATGATCGCGGTCAGGCCCTCGCGGATGTCCTCGCCGGTGAGGTTGTCGTCCTTCTCACGCAGCAGCTTCTTCTCCCGCGCGTAGCGGTTGACCAGGCCGGTCAGCGCCGCGCGGAAGCCCTCCTCGTGGGTGCCGCCCTCGTGGGTGTGGATCGTGTTCGCGAAGCTGTAGACACCCTCGCTGTACTGGGTGTTCCACTGCATCGCGACCTCGACCGACAGCAGCCGCTCCTTGTCCTCCGCCTCGATGTCGATCACCGTGGGGTGGACCATCTCGCCCTTGCGCGAGTTGAGGTACCGCACGTAGTCGACGATGCCGCCCTCGTAGTAGTACGACGCGGCGAGCGGCTTGCCCTCCTCGTCGACGTGGTCGGGGCGCTCGTCGGTCAGCGCGATCCGCAGGCCCTTGTTGAGGAACGCCATCTCCTGGAGGCGCCGGGAGAGCGTCTCGAAGGAGTAGTCGGTGGTCTCGAAGATGTCGGGGTCGGCCCAGAAGGTGACCGAGGTGCCGGTCTCCTCGGTGGCCTCGTGCTTGGCCAGCGGCGCGGTCGGCACGCCCAGCTTGTACTCCTGCGTCCAGCGGTACCCGTCGGTGCGGACCTCGACAACGACGCGCGTCGACAGCGCGTTGACCACGGAGACGCCGACGCCGTGCAGACCGCCGGAGACCGCGTAGCCGCCACCGCCGAACTTGCCGCCGGCGTGCAGCACGGTCAGCACGACCTCGACGGCCGGCTTGCCCTCCGAGGGGATGATGCCGACCGGGATGCCGCGCCCGTTGTCCACCACGCGCACGCCGCCGTCGGCGAGGATCGTGACGTCGATGGTGTCGGCGTGGCCGGCCATCGCCTCGTCGACCGAGTTGTCGACGACCTCTTGCACGAGGTGGTGCAGGCCCCGCTCACCGGTCGAGCCGATGTACATACCGGGGCGCTTGCGCACCGCCTCGAGCCCTTCCAGCACGGTGATCGCACTGGCGTCGTAGGACTTGTTGGAGTTCTCGTTGGGGTTGCCGGAATCGGCCACGAAGCGCCCTTTCTGGCACAGCACGAGCCGGATCCCACCGCGGTGGGATCGGCTGCGATGTTCTGACTGTGGTTCGACGGTTCCGCTGGGGTACCCCTGCCGGACTCGCCGGACTGCCAGGGGAGGGCGGTCTCGTATCAGTCTACCGGTAGCGCCGACATGAGTGGGGCTTTGCCGGTACCTGAGTTCCCATGTGCCGCCCAAACCCCGCCTCGCCCGACTCCCTACACGCGGACCCGGTGCCGAAACCGCTCACACGGGCGTCCAGGGCTTCCGGCTGTCAACCCCTCGCTACGCTCAGCAGGGGCATCCGTGCGCCACGCGCTCACCCGTATGTGTCACCCGGACCGCGGCTGCCGGGCGCCCGCAACCTGCCGTACGACCGGCTCGGTCCGGCCGGCGCCAGCACCTTGATCACCCGCACCGTGCCGTGCCCGAGGTCGGCGTTGAGCCGGGCCACCAGGGTCGGCGCGAGCAGCCGCAACTGCGTCGCCCACGCGGTGGAGTCGCACTGGACGGTCAGCACCCGCTCGTCCTCGTCGTACCGGTCCGGCGAGCAGTGCAGCGCCACCTCGGGTCCGACGAGCTGGGGCCAGCGGCCCATCACCCCGCCGACGGCGGCCGGCGCCTCCCAACCGCGCTCGGTGATCAGCCGGTTGATCGCCGCGCCCAGCGGCAGCGGGTCACGGCCGTCCGCCCTGGCGCCGCTGCGCAGGCCGCCGCGGCGGGCCTGCTTCTTCTGCACCGCGGCCGCACCCCTGGCGCGCGCCTGCTCCTTGGCCGCCCGCAGCGCCACGCGGGCGAGGTCCACACCCGATGTCCCGGCCGCCGCCGGCTGATCCGGCGCGCCGGATGTGCTGCCGGATGCGGTGCCCGGCGCCGCGCCGTCCTGCCGGGGTACGGCCCCGCTCCCGCCGTCCTCACGCCGGGCCCTTGCCCGCCCGCCTTCGCTCATGACCGCTGCACCGTCCCGTCCTGCACCGCGAACCGCGTGCCCACCAGCACCTCCGGCACATCGTCGTCGACCGCGGCCGTGACCAGCACCTGCTCGCCGGGCGCGACGAGTTCGGCCAGCCGCTCCCGGCGCCGGGTGTCCAGCTCGGCGAACACGTCGTCCAGCACCAGCACCGGCTCCCGGCCGTCGGAGCAGAGCAGTTCGTACGACGCCAGCCGCAACGCAAGGGCGTACGACCACGACTCGCCGTGGCTGGCGTAGCCCTTCGCCGGCAGCGGGCCGAGCTTCAGCACCAGGTCGTCGCGGTGCGGCCCGACGAGCGTCACGCCGCGCTCGATCTCCTGCTTACGGGCCTCGCCCAGCGCCTCCAGCAGCCGCCCGTACAGGTCCTCGCGGCCGGTCGCGCCCGCCATCCGCTCGTCACCGATGGACCCGCGGTACTCCAGGCCGACCGGGCCGCCGCCGGGCGCGAGTTGCTCGTACGCCTTGTCGGCCAGCGGCTGGAGCGCGGCGACCAGGTCGAGCCGCTGGGCGAGCACTTCGGCGCCGGCGCGGGCCAGGTGCTGGTCCCACACGTCGAGGGTGGACAGGTCGGCGCCGCCCGTCCGGCCGCCGGAGCCCGCGGTCGCCCGGCTGCCGTGCCGGCGGGCCAACGCGGCCGACTTCAGCAGGGTGTTGCGCTGCTTGAGCACCCGTTCGTAGTCGGCGCGCACCCCGGCGAGGCGGGGCGTGCGGGCGGTGACCAGCTCGTCGAGGAAGCGGCGGCGCTCGCCGGGGTCGCCCTTGACCAGCGCCAGGTCCTCGGGCGCGAACAGCACGCTGCGCAGGATGCCCAGTACGTCCCGCGGCCGGACCTGCGAGGAGCGGTTGATCCGGGCCCGGTTGGCCTTGCCCGGGTTGATCTCCAACTCGACCAGCTGCTGCCGGTCGCCCTGCACCACCTGGGCGCGCACCACCGACCGCTCCGCGCCGAGCCGCACCAACGGCGCGTCCGCGGCGACCCGGTGACTACCGAGGGTGGCCAGGTAACCGACCGCCTCGACCAGGTTGGTCTTGCCGTGCCCGTTGGGCCCGACGAAAACCGTGACGCCCGGGTCGAGGGGGACCTCGGCCCGGGCGTAGGAGCGGAAGTCGGCGAGCGAAAGGTGCGCTACGTGCATCGCGTGCTGTGGCGCTGGGCGCGCCGACCTCCCTGCTGTGACGTGCGGTGCGGTACCGCTGCTCGGCCTACTCGGCCGCGGTGACCGCGTGGCCGCCGAACTCGTTGCGCAGCGCGGCGATCATCTTCATCTGCGGCGAGTCGTCCTGGCGGGACGAGAAGCGGGCGAAGAGGGACGCGGTGATCGCGGGCATCGGCACCGCGTTGTCGATCGCGGCCTCCACGGTCCAGCGGCCCTCACCGGAGTCGTCCGCGTAACCGCGCAGCTTCTCCAGGTGCTCGCTCTTGTCGAGCGCGTCCACGGCCAGGTCGAGCAGCCAGGAGCGGATCACCGTACCCGACTTCCAGGAGCGGAAGACCTCACGGACGTCGGTGACCGAGTCGACCGCCTCCAGCAGCTCCCAGCCCTCGGCGTACGCCTGCATCATCGCGTACTCGATGCCGTTGTGGACCATCTTGGCGAAGTGGCCGGCACCGACCTTGCCGGCGTGCACCGCGCCGGAGTCACCTTCGGGCTTGAGGGCGTCGAAGATCGGCTGCGCCTTGGCGACGTCCTCGGCCTTGCCGCCGTACATCAGCGCGTAGCCGTTGGCCAGGCCCCACACGCCGCCGGAGACACCGCAGTCGACGAAGCCGATGCCCTTGGCGGCCAGTTCGCCGGCGTGCTTCTCGTCGTCGGTCCAACGGGAGTTGCCGCCGTCGACCACGAGGTCGCCGGGGGAGAGCAGCTCGCCGAGCTCGTCGATGGTGGACTGGGTGGCCTGGCCGGCCGGGACCATCACCCATACCACGCGCGGCCCATGGAGCGAGTCCACAAGTTCCTTGAGGCTGTGGACATCGGCGAGGTCCGGGTTCCGGTCGTACCCGATGACGGTGTGGCCGGCGCGGCGGATGCGCTCGCGCATGTTGCCGCCCATCTTGCCGAGACCGATGAGACCGAGCTCCATCACTGACCCTTCGTTCGAAGCATTCGACGCGTGACGCTTTGCGCGTGACCGCGGTACCTGGCTGGACCGCCTTCCCTGACCTGATCCGACCACGAGCCTACGTCGGCCCGCGTCCCGGACCTCAGCCGGACAGGCGCACCGGCATGATCAGGTACTTGTACGCGTCGTCGGCCTCGGCGTCGATCGCCGGGCGCCCGCTGAGCAGAGCGGGCTTGGTGGAGGTCGTGAAGGACAGCTGGGCGGCCGGGGAGTCGATCGCGCTCAGGCCGTCGAGCAGGAACGTCGGGTTGAAGGCGATCGAGATGTCGTCGCCGTCGAGCTTGGCGTCGACCCTTTCCACCGCCTGTGCGTCGTCGCTGGAGCCGGCTTCCAGGGTGAGCACACCCTGCTCGAAGCTCAGCCGCACCGGGGTGTTGCGCTCGGCGACCAGCGCGACGCGCTTGACCGCCTCGACCAGGGGCGCGGTCTCGATCACCGCGACCGAGGCGAACTCGGTGGGGAAGAGCGTGCGGTACTTCGGCAGGTCGCCTTCGAGCAGCCGGGTGGTGGTGCGGCGGCCGGCGCCCTCGAAGCCGATCAGGCCCTCGCCGTCACCCGCGCCGGCCAGGGCGATGGAGACGGTGTCGCCGCTGGTGAGCGACTTGGCGGTGTCCTGGAGCGTCTTGGCGGGCACCAGCGCGACCGCGGAGATGTCGGCCTGCTCGGGCTTCCACAGGAACTCGCGGACCGCGAAGCGGTACCGGTCGGTGGCGGCCAGCGTGACGGTGTCGCCCTCGATCTCGATCCGCACACCGGTGAGCACCGGCAGCGTGTCGTCGCGCCCGGCGGCGATGGCGACCTGGGCCGCGGCTGCGGCGAAGACCTCACCGGGGACGGTGCCCGAGGCGGTGGGCATCGCGGGCAGCGCCGGGTACTCCTCGACGGGGAGGGTGTGCAGGGTGAAGCGGGAGCTGCCGCAGACCACGGTGACCCGCGCGCCGTCGGTGGAGATCTCCACCGGGCGGTTGGGCAGCGCCCTGGAGATGTCGGCGAGCAGCCGGCCGGAGACCAGCACGGTGCCCTCTTCGTCGACCTCGGCCTCGACCGAAACCCGCGCCGAGACCTCGTAGTCGAAGCCGGAGAGGCTGAGCTTGCCCTCTTCGGCCTTGAGCAGCAGTCCGGCGAGTACGGGCACCGGGGGACGGGCCGGGAGGCTACGGGCTGCCCAAGCCACTGCCTCGGCGAGTACGTCGCGCTCCACCCGGATCTTCACCGGAACCGCCTCCTGCTTGTTGCTGGCTGTCGGGGACCAGTCTGACGCACAGGACTGACAGTAGGTGCGGGTTGGCGTCAAGCCGTGACCCGAGCCGCGGGGAGGTGCCGGGCCGAGTTGTGCACACCCCCCGCTTTGAAACGACTTCGCAGCTCTCTATGTGTAGTCGTAGTAGTAGGGGTTGTGGATACCGTGGATAACCGGTTCCTGTGCAGGTCAGGCCCGGTTTTTTATCCACCGAGCCTGTGGGCGACGGCCGTGGATAACCAGGGGTCGCTGTGGACAGCGGAAAGTTGTGCACACCCGATACACAGGACAACCCGACTTGTCCCCAGCTCCATCCCCAGAAATACCCGGGTTCTCCCCAGGCCAACCCACCTCCTTGGTGTGACGGCTTTCACTCGTTCGTGCGGCTGACCGTGTTTCGTTGCCGAACAGTGGACAGGCATGTGGAGAAGCGGGCCGAAGCTGTGCACAACCCAGGGCATCCTGTGGGTGAGCGGTGGACAACTACTCGTCCCAGGTGCAGGGTTGCCCGTTTCATCCACAGTCTGTGGATACGGGTTACCCACATTTCCACACCCCGCTGAGCTGGGCGGACGACCCTTGGGCCGCCTGGCCTGTGGAGACGAATCTGGACAACTCCGGTGTCCCCAGGGTGTGGACAGCGCTCCGGCGGCGTTTCTGTGGAGAAACGGATCTCCGGGTGGCGGTAATCGAACAGCCGGAAACGGCGAGTGCCCCGGGAGCGGGGCTCCCGGGGCACTCGTAGGGCTCTCGTAGGCGGGTCTCGGCGGCTGCCGGCGTGCGCCGGCGGGGTCTGCGCGGGGGTCGGAGGTGCCTGCGCAGGCGTCTGCACACGCGACGGCTGGGTGCGGGCGTGCGTCGACGCGGGGATTCGGCGGTTCTTCGGTGCGGCGGTGTGTCGGTGCGGGGGCCTGCGCGCCCGCCGTCAGCTCTTGATGCGGTTCGTCAGCTCGGTCACCTGGTTGTAGATGGAGCGCCGCTCGGCCATCAGCGAGCGGATCTTCCGGTCGGCGTGCATGACCGTCGTGTGGTCACGGCCGCCGAAGAGCGCACCGATCTTCGGCAGCGACAGGTCGGTCAGCTCACGGCACAGGTACATCGCGATCTGCCGGGCGGTGACCAGCACCCGGCTGCGGGAGGACCCGGACAGGTCGTCCACCGCCAGTCCGAAGTACGCGGCCGTCTCCGCCATGATGGCAGTGCCGCTGATCTCCGGCACCGAGTCGTCGCCGCCCGGGATCAGGTCCTTGAGCACGATCTCGGTGAGCTGGAGGTCGACCGGCTGCCGGTTGAGGCTGGCGAAGGCGGTGACCCGGATCAGCGCCCCCTCCAACTCGCGGATGTTGCGCGAGATGCGCGAGGCGATGAACTCCAGTACCTCCGGCGGCGCGTTGAGCTGCTCCTGCACCGCCTTCTTCCGCAGGATCGCGATCCGCGTCTCCAACTCGGGCGGCTGGACGTCGGTGATCAGGCCCCACTCGAACCGGTTGCGCAGCCGGTCCTCCAGGGTGACCAGCTGCTTGGGCGGCCGGTCGGAGGAGAGCACGATCTGCTTGTTCGCGTTGTGCAGGGTGTTGAAGGTGTGGAAGAACTCCTCCTGCGTCGACTCCTTCTGGGCCAGGAACTGGATGTCGTCGACGAGCAGGATGTCCATGTCCCGGTACCGCTTGCGGAAGGCGTCCGCCTTGCCGTCCCGGATGGAGTTGATGAACTCGTTGGTGAACTCCTCCGAGCTCACGTACCGCACCCGGGTGCCCGGGTAGAGGCTGCGCGCGTAGTGCCCGATGGCGTGTAGCAGGTGCGTCTTGCCGAGGCCGGACTCGCCGTAGATGAAGAGCGGGTTGTACGCCTTGGCGGGCGCCTCGGCGACGGCGACCGCGGCCGCGTGTGCGAAGCGGTTGGACGCGCCGATCACGAAGGTGTCGAAGAGGTACTTCGGGTTCAGCCGCGCGGTCGGCTCCACCGCGCCGGTGCTGCCACCGTTCCCGCCGCCCGGCTGCTCGCCGCGCGCGGTCGGCACGCCGCCCGACTGCTGGTACGCGGCCGGGGGTGGCACGTACGACTGCGGACCGCCCTGGTGCGGGCCGGAGCGGCCCTGCTGGTGGCCCTGGTGCGGCACGCTCGGGTAGGAGTCGCGCGGCTCGGGCCGGTAGCGCCGCTCGTCGTACGGCTCCGGGCGGCTGTCGTACGACTCGGACCGGCCACCGTCGTAGGAGTCCCGGGGGGAGCGCCGGTCGTCGTAGGAGTCGCGGCGCACCTCGTACGGCTCGCGCTCCTGGAAGTCGACCGGTGCGGGCACGCCCCAGCTGCCGAGCTTCGGCTGCTGCCAGTCCTGGCGGTCGTCGGGGTAGGCCGGGCGCATCCGGAGCTCGTGGGCGTCGCGCGGATCGCGGCTGTCGCGGGCGTCGTGCTGGTCGCGTGGGTCCCGAACATCGCGAGCGTCCCGGCTGTCGCGCTGATCGCGGTCGCGGGGACCGAGGGCGTCGCGGGAGCCGTGCCCGTCGCGCTGGTCGCGGTCGTCGGCCGCTTCCGTGGAGGGCGGAGGCGGCTGCTCCTGGTCGCCACCCGAGGCGACCGCGATCGCGATCCCGACCGAGTGACCGAACTCACTGCTGAGCACCTTGGTGATCAGCGGCAGCAGCCGGCCCTCCAGCACGTTCTTGGCGAACTCGTTGGGAGCGGAGAGCACCGCGGTGCCGGCCACCAGGGCCAGCGGCTGGGTGCGCTGCAGCCACTCCGTGTCCTTGGGCTTCAGCTCGCTGTCCACCAGGAGCTTCTGCAAGACCCGTGGCCACACTGCGGCAAGATCGGCAGTCACGTCGGCCACAGTGCACGCTCTCTCGGGTCGCTTGGTGGTGCGGAAAACTCCCGCGAAAGTGTGAACCTCCGGATGGGCGGGGAGTGTACGAAGTTCGGTGCGTGTGAGGAGTCCGGAGTCCAGTCACGGTAGTCAGGCCAGTGTGCGCGGTTCAAGTCGTTGTCCACAGGGTGTGTACAAACCTCGGGGTGTCGCGGCCGGGTTTGACCGGATGGCCTAGCCGCACGTACCGTATCGAGGTCGAGTTGTCGATGGCTGCTGCCGCCTGCCTACCGATGGGCGAAGATCTTCCGGATGCCTCCGGCCTCCGGGTGGTTGTCAAAGCGGTACACCCGATCAGTCCGCGAGCTTTCTCGTGGGCGCACGGTGACAGCCAGGCGACGCACCGCTGCCATCCCGATCCCCTGGAGCCCCCGAGTGAGCAAGCGCACCTTCCAGCCGAACAACCGTCGTCGCGCGAAGACCCACGGCTTCCGTCTGCGCATGCGTACCCGCGCCGGCCGTGCCATTCTCTCGACCCGCCGTGGCAAGGGCCGCGCCCGCCTGTCCGCCTGATTGCCACAGGTTTCATGCCGTGCTGCCCACCGAGAATCGGCTGAGGCGGCGCCAGGACTTCGGCGAAGCGGTTCGCCGTGGACGCCGGGCGGGTCGCCCGCTGCTGGTCGTCCATCTGCGCCGCGACGCAACGGACCCGCATGCGCGAGGGGGAGGCAGTCCCCCGGCGCGTGCGGGTTTCGTCGTAAGCAAAGCTGTCGGCAACGCCGTGCAGCGCAACCTGGTCAGGCGTCGACTGCGTCATCTGGTCCGGGAACGACTGCCGCTGCTGCCCCCCGGTAGCCTTGTGGTAGTACGCGCGCTCCCCGGCGCGGGCAGCGCGGACCACGCACAGCTAGCCCTCGACCTGGACGCCGCGCTCCAGCGGTTGCTGGGCCGTGACACCCGTGGCGACGCCGAGGGGAGGGTAGCTCGATGAAATACCCGCTACTGGCACTGATCAAGCTCTACCAGTGGACCATCAGTCCCCTGCTCGGGCCGGTGTGCCGGTACTACCCCTCCTGCTCGCACTACGGATACACGGCCATCGACCGGCACGGCGCGATCAAGGGAACCGTGCTCACCGTGTGGCGCATTCTGCGGTGCAACCCCTGGTCGCCGGGTGGCGTGGATCACGTCCCGCCGCGTAAGCGGCCGCGATGGCACGAACTGCTGCGCCGCTACCTGCGGGGCGGCTCCGACGGGCCCGTCACGCCCGAGCCCACCGGACCCTCTCACGCCCAAGGAGCCTGACCGTGGGGATCTTGAACCCCCTCTATGACGCCGTTTCGTGGATCATCGTCCAGTTCCACTCGCTGTACAGCCTGGTTTTCGACAAGGACAGCGGTTGGGCGTGGGGTCTGTCCATCGTCTCCCTGGTGGTCCTGATCCGGACGGCCCTGATCCCGCTCTTCGTGAAGCAGATCAAGTCCACCCGGAACATGCAGGTGCTCCAGCCGAAGATGAAGGCGATCCAGGAGCGCTACAAGAACGACCGGCAGAAGCAGTCCGAGGAAATGATGAAGCTGTACAAGGAGACGGGTACCAACCCGCTCTCCTCGTGCCTGCCGATTCTGGTCCAGTCGCCGTTCTTCTTCGCCCTGTATCACGTGCTGAGCAACGTGGCGAAGGGCCACCCGGTCGGCGTCATCCACGAGAACCTGGTGACGAGTGCGCAGCACGCACACATCTTCGGCGCCCCGCTGCCGGCGAAGTTCCTGGACAGCACCGCCACCCTGGCGCACCTGAACGCCACCCAGACCGAGGTGCGCATCGTCACGATCATCATGATCGTGCTGATGTCGTTCTCGCAGTTCTACACACAGCGCCAGCTGATGACGAAGAACGTGGACATGTCGGTGAACACGCCGTTCATGCAGCAGCAGAAGATGCTGATGTACGTGTTCCCGTTGATCTTCGCGGGCTTCGGCATCATCGCCCCGGTCGGTGTGCTGCTGTACTGGCTGACCACCAACGTGTGGACGATGTGCCAGCAACTCGTCGTCATCCGGCGCAACCCCACTCCGGGCAGCCTCGCGTTCAAGCAGCGGCAGGAGCGGCTGCGGGCCAAGGGCAAGCTGGTGGAGCCGCCGGAGGAGATCAAGGCGAAGGAAGCGGTCGAGCAGGCGCGCGCCAACCGCAGCCAGCCGAAGCGGCAGAGCAAGTCCCAGCGGACCACCGGTGGGACCGCGACCAGCACGCGTACGGGTTCCAGCTCCGACTCCGGGACCGCCACGTCCGGGAAGTCGTCAGGTGAATCCGGCGAATCCGGCGAATCCGGTGGGCCCGGTGGGTCCGGCGCCTCGAAGTCGTCCGGCGGTTCTGGTGCCTCGAAGTCGTCCGGTGCGTCGAAGTCGTCCGGTGGTAAGCAGTCCGGCGGCGGGAAGGGCGGCACGCCCCGAGCGGGTGCGCCCAGGGCCGGTGCCCCCCGGGCGGGCGGTTCAAAGCAGGGCGGCGGTGCCTCGGGTAAGCAGTCCGGTGGCTCGAAGTCCAAGCCGGGCAACCTGTCGAAGAAGAAGTAAGAGGAGAGTCCAGGCGTGAGCGACGTCAACACGACCACGGCACCCGACAGCGGCGCGTCCGCCGGCCTGACCCGGCTGGAACAGGAAGGCGAGATCGCTGCGGACTACCTCGAGGGTCTGCTCGACATCGCCGACCTCGACGGCGACATCGACATGGATGTCGAGGGCGAGCGCGCGTCGGTGTCGATCATCGGCGACGGCGGCAGCCGAGATCTGAACAAGCTGGTCGGGCGGGACGGCGAGGTCCTGGAGGCGCTTCAGGAGCTGACCCGGCTCGCGGTGCACCGGGAGACCGGCGAGCGCAGCCGGCTGATGCTCGACATCGCCGGGTTCCGTGCGCACAAGCGGGCCGAGCTGGCGAAGCTCGGCGCGAGCGCGGCGGAAGAGGTCAAGCAGACCGGTGAGCCGGTGAAGCTGGACCCGATGACGCCGTTCGAGCGCAAGGTCGTGCACGACGCGGTCGCAGCGGCCGGTCTGCGCAGCGAGTCCGAGGGCGAGGAGCCGCAACGCCGAGTGGTCGTACTGCCCGTGTAGTACCGCGACCGGCCCGCCCGCGCACCCGCGCGTGACCAATCCGTCGGCCCCGTCTGTTCGCAGGCGGGGCCGAAACCTTGTAACCCTGATGGTGTACGTCTGCCTTCCCCGCGCCTGGACAACCGAGGCGCGGACATCCGAGGAAAGGACTGCCCCCGTGACCGAGGCAGCAGCGGAGCTTCCCGCGCCGCCCGAGCAGGCCAGAGAGGTCTTCGGCGACCGGTTCGGCGACGCGCTGCGCTACGCCGGGCTGCTCGCCGACGTGGGGGTTCAGCGCGGGCTGATCGGCCCGCGCGAGGTGCCCAGGCTGTGGGAGCGGCACCTGCTGAACTGCGCGGTGCTCTCCGAAGTGGTTGACGAGGCTGTGTCGGTCTGCGATGTCGGCTCCGGTGCCGGGCTGCCCGGTATCCCGCTGGCGCTGGTCCGGCCGGATCTGGAGATCACTCTGCTGGAGCCGCTGCTGCGGCGGACCACCTTCCTCGAAGAGGTGGTCAAGCTGCTCGGCCTGGCGAACGTCACGGTGGTGCGCGGCCGGGCCGAGGAGATGGTCGGCCTGCTGGCCCCGGTGGACGTGGTGACGGCCCGCGCGGTGGCTCCACTGGAGCGGTTGGCCGGTTGGGGCCTGCCGCTGCTGCGCCCGCACGGAGAGATGGCCGTCCTCAAGGGCGACACCGCCGAGGAGGAGCTGAAGGCGGCCCGTGCCGCGCTCGGCCGGCTCGGTGCGGTGGGTGCGACCGTGGTCCAGGTCGGCGAGGGCATCGTCGATCCGCTCTCCACGGTGGTCCGGGTACAGGTCGGCGAGAGCCCCGGCGGGGTACGGGCGGCCAGCAGGCGGGCCAAGGCAGCACGTGCACACCGCGCCTCACGCAACGGCGCGGGCGGTAGGCGCCGCCGCTGACACCGGTCCGCTGAGACCGTTCCACTGCTGCCGAGCTGTTGCCGCTGCCAGAGTCATCTGGCGGCGGCAACGTTCTTGAAGGCCGTCTCTCGTGCCGGCTTTCTACGCCATCCAACCGTCCAAAACGGCACGATCCGGAGTGTCTACGCAGATAGCGTCGCGCCGCTGTGCATCGTGTTCCACGTGAAACGTCGCTCGCTGCTCCCCGGAGTTCTCAACCGTGGCCGCGCCGCGGCCGAAGCGCATGCCAGTAAACCCGTCAAGAAGGCCCCGCCTGTGGATAGTTCTCGGGATTTATCCACAGGCGGCCGGGGCTCGCTGGTTCAGCACCCCTCGGGCATGGCAGGCTCTCCTCATAGCGAGCCTGAAGTCGAGGAGAGTGAGTCCTTGCGGTCCGACGCCAACATTGCGGGACCGATGGCCGATCCGGTCCCCGGTCCCCGCTCAGCCGAAACCGCCGGAGGACCCCTGCCCGGGCCCCCGGGGTACGGGAGCGATGTTTCACGTGAAACATTGCCTCCCATGGATGACACCCCTATTGGCCGCGCGGCCCAGTTGGCCGTCGAGGCGCTCGGTCGCGCCGGCGAGGGGCTACCCAGACCTGCCCAGACCCGGGTGATGGTGGTCGCCAACCAGAAGGGTGGGGTGGGGAAGACCACCACCACCGTCAATCTCGCGGCCTCCCTGGCGCTGCACGGCAACCGGGTCCTGGTGATCGACCTTGATCCCCAGGGCAACGCCTCCACCGCGCTGGGTATCGACCACCACGCCGAGGTCCCGTCGATCTACGACGTCCTGGTGGAGAGCAAGCCGCTCTCCGATGTCGTACTCCCGGTCGCCGATGTCGAGGGGCTCTTCTGCGCCCCCGCCACCATCGACCTGGCGGGTGCGGAGATCGAACTCGTCTCGTTGGTCGCTCGCGAGAGCCGACTGCAGAAGGCGATCGAGGGCTACGAGCAGCCGCTGGACTATGTGCTGATCGACTGTCCGCCCTCGCTCGGCCTGCTCACGGTGAACGCCCTTGTGGCCGGCGCCGAGGTGGTCATCCCGATCCAGTGCGAGTACTACGCGCTGGAGGGCCTGGGTCAGCTCCTCAAGAACGTCGACCTGGTCCGTGCCCACCTCAACCCGCGGCTGCACGTCTCCACGATCCTGCTGACGATGTACGACGGCCGGACCCGGCTGGCCGCCCAGGTCGCGGAGGAGGTGCGCACCCACTTCGGCAAGGAGGTGTTGCGCACCAACATCCCCCGGTCGGTGCGTATCTCGGAGGCACCCAGCTACGGCCAGACCGTGCTCACCTATGACCCGGGTTCCAGCGGCGCCCTCTCCTACCTGGAGGCGGCCCGTGAGATGGCTCTACGGGGCCTGCCTGCCAACGTTGCGGTCGAATACGACCCGGAGCACGCCGAACAGCACCAAGAGCACAACCCGCACAGCATGTCGGAGGGGATTCAGTGAGTGATCGACGCAGAGGGCTCGGCCGTGGTCTTGGCGCGCTGATCCCGGCCGCGCCGCAGCCGGCCAGCACCACGTCGGCGAGCCAGGCCACGTTGGTGCCGGACCGCGGTGTTGCCGCGGCCAAGGTGGCCGGTCTGGCAGACCGCCGAGCGGCCGAGGCCGTACCCGCGGTGGTGGACATCCCTGTTTCACGTGGAACCGAACCGGACCTGTCCGGGGCGGAAGCGCCGGTGACAGGCGCCTACTTCGCGGAACTCGCGCTGGACGCCATCACCCCGAATCCACGGCAGCCGCGCGAGGTCTTCGACGAGGATGCCCTCAACGAGCTCGTCACCTCCATCAAGGAGGTGGGCCTGCTGCAGCCGGTGGTGGTGCGGCAGATCGACACCGCCCGCTATGAGCTGATCATGGGCGAGCGTCGATGGCGGGCCTGCCGGGAGGCAGGACTCGAGCGCATCCCGGCGATCGTCCGCGCCACCGACGACGAGAAGCTGCTGCTGGACGCTCTCCTGGAGAACCTGCACCGGGCTCAGCTCAACCCGCTTGAGGAGGCCGCGGCTTACGACCAGTTGCTGCGCGACTTCGCCTGCACTCATGAGCAGTTGGCCGACCGGATCGGCCGTTCCCGTTCCCAGGTCTCCAACACGCTGCGTCTGCTGAAGCTCTCGGCGCCGGTACAGCGCCGGGTGGCCGCCGGGGTGATCTCGTTCGGACATGCCAGGGCGCTGCTCTCCCTGGACGATGCCGACGAGCAGGACCGGCTGGCCCACCGGATCGTCGCCGAAGGTCTGTCGGTGCGCGCGGTCGAGGAGATCGTGACGCTGATGAACAGCGAGCCCACGGCCACCCGGAAGGCTGCCGCGCCGCGGGCCGGCCGTCGGGTCTCCCCGGCTCTGACCCACCTTGCCACCCGGCTCTCGGATCGCTTCGACACCCGGGTGAAGGTCGACCTGGGTCAAAAGCGCGGAAAGATCGTCGTGGAGTTCGCCTCGATAGAGGATCTGGAGCGCATCCTGGGATCAATGGCCCCCGGTGAGGGCAAGGTCCTGGAGAACCGGCTGGAGGTCGACTCCGAGGACGGTGACGACGCCGAGAACAGCGCCGAGTGACCTGTCGGCACCCCGGCAGGTTGCGCCGGGGTGCCGACGGGCTGGTTGGTTGGCTGACAGAAACGGGGTCTTCGCCAGATGGGACGTCGGCTCGCACCGCTCACCCTCGACAATCTCACCGACCTTCCCAAGCCGTGTCGACGCTGTGTCTTCTGGGAGCTCGATCCGGTCCGTGGCGAAGCGGCCGTCAAGGCAGGCCGCCCTGAACTGGAGAAGGAGTCCTGGATCTCCGGGGTGCTGCTGGAGTGGGGCTCGTGCGGCCGGCTGGTCTACGTCGATGAGATGCCGGCCGGCTTCGTGCTCTATGCCCCTGCCGCCTATGTGCCCCGCTCCACCGCATTCCCCACCAGCCCGGTGTCGGGGGACGCCGTTCAGCTGATGACCTCCCGAGTGCTGCCGGGCTTCCAGGGGCAGGGTCTCGGCCGAGTGCTCGTGCAGACGGTCGCCAAGGATCTGATCCGCCGCGGCTTCCGGGCCATCGAGGTGTTCGGCGACGCCAAGTGGGGGTCTCCCGACTGCGTGCTGCCCGCCGACCATCTGACCGCGGTGGGCTTCAAGACGGTACGCCCGCATCCGCGCTTCCCCCGGCTACGACTGGAGTTGCGCACCGCGCTCTCCTGGCGGGAGGACGTCGAGATGGCGATCGACCGCCTGCTGGGGGCGGTACAGAAGGAGCCGGCCCTGCGGCCGCTCTGATCGGTCCGGCGACAGAAATGGCGGTGGTCGTGTTCCACGTGGAACACG
>NZ_JACEGK010000053.1:0-22322 GCF_056859195.1 Streptomyces sp. NH27 | reverse complement strand
CCCCCGCACCACCTCAAGAAGGGCTCTGAACTCCGGCTTCCGCGCGGGCGGCCGGACCGGCGCGAACCGGCCGGGCCCAGCCCAGTCCGGCCCAGCCCGACTGGGCGCGACTCGGGTCAGCCCGACTCGGCTCAGCCCTTGACGCAGACGACCTGCTTGAGCTTCGCCACCACCTCGACCAGGTCGCGCTGCTGGTCCATCACCTGCTCGATCGGCTTGTACGCGCTGGGGATCTCGTCCACGACGCCGGAGTCCTTACGGCACTCGACGCCGCGGGTCTGGTCCGCCAGGTCGCGGGTGGTGAAGCGCTTCTTGGCCGCGCCGCGGCTCATCCGGCGGCCCGCGCCGTGGGACGCGGAGTTGAAGGCGGAGGTGTTGCCCAGTCCACGGACGATGTAGGAACCAGTCCCCATGGAGCCGGGGATGATGCCGTAGTCGCCGCTGCCCGCGCGGATCGCGCCCTTGCGGGTGACCAGCAGATCCATGCCGTCGTACCGCTCCTCGGCCACGTAATTGTGGTGGCAGGAGACGACCGGCTCGAACGTGGGCCGGGCCTTCCTGAACTCCTTGACGATCACGCCCTGGAGGAGGGCCATCATCACCGCGCGGTTGTGCTTGGCGTACTCCTGCGCCCAGAACAGGTCGTTGCGGTAGGCGGCCATCTGCGGAGTGTCGGCGACGAAGACAGCGAGGTCGCGGTCGACCAGGCCCTTGTTGTGGGACAGGTTCTGGGCAACGCCGATGTGGTGCTCGGCCAGTTCCTTGCCGATGTTGCGCGAACCGGAGTGCAGCATGAGCCACACCGCATCGGACGTATCAACGCATACTTCGACAAAGTGGTTGCCCGATCCCAGCGTGCCCATCTGCTGGGCGGCGCGTCCGGCGCGGAACTTCACCTCGTCGGCGAGGCCGTCGAAGCGGGCCCAGAAGTCGGACCAGCCCGAGGTGCGGTACCCGTGGATCGCGCCCGGGTCGACCGGGTCGGCGTGCATGCCGCGGCCGACCGGGATGGCCTGCTCGATCTTGCTGCGCAGCCTGGAGAGGTCGCCGGGGAGGTCGCCCGCCCGCAGCGAGGTCTTGACCGCACTCATGCCGCAGCCGATGTCGACGCCGACCGCGGCCGGGCAGACCGCGCCGTGCATCGCGATGACCGAGCCGACGGTCGCGCCCTTGCCGTAGTGGACGTCGGGCATGACCGCGAGGCCCTTGATCCAGGGCAGCGAGGAGACGTTGCGCAGTTGTTGCATGGCGCCTTGTTCGACGGACACGGGGTCGGCCCACATCCGGATCGGTACGCGGACGCCCGGCAGCTCGGTGTACGACATGGATTCCCCCCGATGGCGGTACGGATAATTGAGCGACAATACGAAGAAAGGGTGCGCGGTCCCGCTCCGCACGGCCGGTGAGGACGCGTACCGCGTGGCGATCGGGTCGTACCGGCGAGCTCGCGCGGGCCGTTCGATGCGCCGCCCCGACGGGCGGTTTCGGCCCCGGGTGCGATAGACATTGTGTCCAAAGCTCGCTCGTATGCGCCAAGGAATTACCGCGAGGAACGACGAAAGGAGTCCGGCCGGTGCGGTCCACGTTGCTGTCGACACGAAGGCGGCCGCTCGCCGTCGGGGCCGTACTGACCGCGGTCGCGGTCGCCGCCCTGGGCGCGTGTACCGGCCCCGGCTCGTCGGAAGGCACGGACGGCGACGGGAAGACCGGACCGATCGCGGGCGGCGCCCCCTCCGCGCCGCCGGGCAAATACCACACGCTGCCCCAGCCGTGCACGGCCGTGGACACGGACGCGCTGAAGAAACTGGTGCCGGGCCTGCAGGACTACTCCGGCGCGGAGTCCCTGACGTACGACACCGACCGGCTGGCGGGCTGCTCGTGGCAGGCGAAGGCGGCCGACGGCACCTCCCGTTCGCTGACCCTGAGCCTGGTCCGCGTGGTGTCGTACGACCCGTCCGTGAGCGACGAGGCGCAGGCGTCGTCGGACTTCGACAAGAAGGCCCAGGCGGCCTCGATCCCGTCGACCCCGCCCGGCGGCTCACCGACGACCACGAGCCCCACGACCTCGAACACCTCGTCGTCGAACACCTCGTCGTCGAACACCTCGTCGTCGAACGCGGCCGCGAGCAGCGGATCGAGCGGAAGCGGATCGAGCGGGAGCGCGGGCAACAGCGCCGGCGACAACGCCCCGTCCGGCTCCGGCTCTTCCTCCTCGGCCAGCGGCTCGAACAGCGGCTCGAACGACGCAATCGGGTCGAACGGTGCGAATGATGCGAACGCGGACAGCCCCGACCTGGCCCCGCGCCTGCTGTCCGATGTGGGAAACACCGCATTCATCAACGACGTGGCCAAGAAGCCCGGAAAGGGCGCGAGCCGCACGGTGACGCTGGTCTTCCGCACCGCGAACGTCCTGGCGACCGTCACCTACACTCAGTCGTCGCCCACCGACGCGCAGCCACCGAAGAGCGCTGACCTGCAGAAGGGCGCCGAAAAGGTGGCGAGCGCCCTGCAGCACAAGGTCGAGGGCTGAACCGGCACGCGGGCCAGGGATCCACCGCGACCCTTTAATGTGGTGGGCCGAACCGGCCGACAACCACCGCTGCCGAAGGACCCGACACCATGAAACGACGCCGACGCACCTCCAAGCGCCGCATGGCCGTGCTGCTCGCCTGCGCGACGGTGCCCGCCCTGCTGGTGGCCGGCTGCTCCTCGGGCTCCGGCGGGTCGTCGGACTCCGCCTCGGGCTCCACCTCGGGCTCGGGCGGCGGCAAGAACACGTCGGCCGCACCGGCCCCGAGCGCCACCGCCACGCCCTCGATCGCGCCCGCGCGCTTCAAGACGCTGCCGTCGTCCTGCAAGGCGATCACCAAGGACACGATCACCAAGCTGGTCCCGAAGGCCAAGCACAGCGGCGGCACCGCGATGGACACCGCCGACAACGGCGGCGCCCGAAGCGGTTGTTCGTGGACCGGCAACGGCAAGGACGGCTTCCAGTACCGCTGGCTCTCGGTCACCCTGGAGCGCTACGACTCCTCCCCCGAACTGGGCGCCGCCGACCTCCAGGCGCACAAACGGTTCACCGACGAGGTCACCGCGCTGGAGAAGAACGCGGGCACCTCCGCCACCGGCGTGACCGGGCTCGGCGACGAGGCCAGGTCGGTCAGCGGCTGGACGATCGTCTCCAAGGTCAAGTCGCAGAACGACTCGGTGGTGGTCCGCACCGGCAACGTCATCCTGATCGTCGAGTACGACGGCGCCGGCCTCGAGGGCAAGAAGAACCCGAGCGCGAAGAGCGTGAACGGCGACGCCCAGCGCGCCGCGAAGGACGTGGCCGCCTCGATCGCGGCGGCCAACGCGTAAGACGCCGCTCGGGCGCCGCTCGGGCACCGCCGCCGCGGCAACGCGGTAACAACTCGGCCTCACGGAACCCCTATCCGTACGTTTGTCCGACCGCGAGTCGACTCCGGCGTCAACCGATCCTCCCGACACCACTCGCATGTGGCAGTCTGGGGCGCCAGTTCATGGGGACAGGTGCCGAGCAGCAGGAGGGTCGCGGGTGGCCGCGATACGTTTGACCCGGACTCACCGGATACTGATAGGTATCGTCATCTCCGGTGCCGTGGTGATCGCCGGAATCGGCTTCGCCGGTTCGTATGCCGCCGTACGCACGCTCGCCCTGCACAAGGGTTTCGGCTGGTTCGCGAACGTCTTCCCGATCGGCGTGGACGCCGGGATCGTCGTGCTGCTCTCGCTCGACCTGCTGCTGACGTGGCTGCGCATCCCGTTCCCGCTGTTGCGGCAGACCGCGTGGCTGCTCACCGCGGCCACCATCGCGTTCAACGGCGCCGCGGCCTGGCCCGACCCGCTCGGCGTCGGCATGCACGCGATCATCCCGGTGCTGTTCGTGGTGTCGGTCGAGGCCGCCCGGCACGCGATCGGCCGGATCGCCGACATCACCGCCGACAAGCACATGGAGGGCGTGCGGCTGACCCGCTGGCTGCTCGCCCCGGCGCCGACCTTCCGGCTGTGGCGGCGGATGAAGCTGTGGGAGCTGCGCTCCTACGAGGAGGTCATCCGGCGCGAGCAGGACCGGCTGGTCTACCGGGCCCGGCTGCGCGCCCGTTACGGCGTCGCGTGGCGTCGCAGGGCCCCGATCGAGGCCATCATGCCGCTGCGGCTGGCCCGCTACGGCGTGCCGCTGTCCGAGACCGCGGACGCGGGCCTGGAGGCGGCCGGCATTGAACTCCAGCCCGCAGCAAAGCAGTTGACGGCTGCCGCGGCCGGGTCGAACGCTCTGACCAAGGGCCGGCCGGCCGGCGAGCAGGCTGCCGACGAGCAGGCTGCCGACGAGCAGACGGGCGAGCAGGTCGGCGAGCGGAGCGGTGACCAGGCGGCGGCTGCGGCAGCGCGGCCCGCGGAGCCGGCCGGCCCCGCGAACGACCTGGACCAGGACTTCGACCTGGCGCTGGCCCAGGCGCAGGAGTACGAACGGCAGATGTACGAGCGCCAACTCCAGGAGCAGGGGTACCCGCAGGACTGGCAGGGCGCGCCGCACCACAGCCCCTGGTTCGCCGCGCAGCAGGCCGCCCAGGCCCAGGCCCAGGGGCATCCCTATCCCTATCCGTACCCCTACGGCCAGGCGGGATACGCCGACCCGCAGCAGGTGTTCGCGGCGCAGGCGGGACCCGGGCAGGGCTTCCCTGGCGAGGGCTTCCCGGCACAGGGTGGTTCGGGTTCGGGTTCTGGTTCGGGTTCTGGTTCGGAGCAGCCGCAGGTGATGGTGCCCGCGGGACCCAACCGCACCCGCCCGCTGGGCAACGTCGGCACGAACGGCGACGCGGTCAACGGCGTCCATGGCGTTTTCGGCGTCAACGGCGTGAACGGGGTCAACGGCTCGGGCGAGGCGAACGGCGTCGTCCTCCCGGGGCAGCGCTCCGAGGAACCCGGCCCGGCCCAGCAGCAGGCCACCGCCCCGGCGCCCGAGCCGGAGGCCGATCTCGCGACCTACCCGTCCGGCACCCTGCGCCTGCCCGACGATGTGCCGGTCGAGGATGCCTACTTCGCCGCCTACCGCCAGTACGTCCGGGAACAGGGCACCTTCCCCAATGCCCGCCAGCTCGCCCGGCTGCTGGAGGACGCATACGGCGGCAGCGCGCCCGAGCTGCGCGAACTCGTCGCCGCGCACCGCGAGTTGCGCTACCGCTACACGTCCGAGGCGGAGACCGAGTACATCCCGTAGGCCCGCGGGCGTGAAGTTCCCTCGTAGCCGCACCCGTTCGGGTTGCCCGGGAGCAATCGCCCTCGTCACCTCAGCCGGTCGGGCACCGGCCGGCAGGGACCGCACCCGGTCCTTGCCGGCCGGCCCTCGCCCGGCAGGTATCCGACCCGGCCGGTCAGGCGCCGCCCAGCAGGGACCGCACCCGGTCCTGGCCCACGGCCAGCAGCAGGGTCGGCAGCCGCGGACCGGTGTCCCGGCCGACCAGCAGTTCGTACAGCAGCACGAAGAACGACCGCTGGGCCACCTTGAGTTCGGGTGTCGGCTTGGCGTCGGGCGCGAGGCCGGCCCGGACCTTCGGCACCGCGTAGACAAGGGTGGTCAGGCCGTCCAGCGACCAGTGCGTCTCCAGCCCGTCGAGCAGCAGCTTCAGGGCGCCGCGGTCGGCGTCGTCCAGCGCGGCGAGGCGGTCGGTGTCGGGCTGGTCGCGCACCACGGTCCGCTGCTCGACCGGGACATAGGTCGAGATCCAGTTCTCGGCGCAGTCCAGGCGGGGCCGCACCTCGGCGAGCGAGGTCAGCGGGTGCTCCGGGTCCAGCTCGGACAGGATGCGCAGCGTCTGGGCCTCGGCGCCCGCGGTCACATCGGCGACCGAGGCGAGGGTGCGGTACGACAGCGGGTGGACGGTGCGCGGGAGTTCGCCGCGGGCGGTGCCGATCGCCCGGCCGTACGCGGCGGCGTCCGCGGGCAGCACGGTGCCGTCGGCGACCTTGCGGGACAGGGCGTCCCACTCGTCGTACAGCCGCTGGATCTCCTGGTCGAAGGCGATCTTGAAGGACTGGTTGGGACGGCGGCGGGCGTAGAGCCAGCGCAGGATCTGCGGCTCCATGATCCTCAGAGCGTCGCTCGGGGTGGGCACGCCGCCCTTGGAGGAGGACATCTTGGCCATCCCCGAGATGCCGACGAACGCGTACATCGGCCCGATCGGCTGCTCACCGCCGAAGATCGGCCCGACGATCTGCCCGCCGACCTGGAAGGACGACCCGGGCGAGGAGTGGTCGACGCCCGACGGCTCGAAGACCACCCCTTCATAGGCCCAGCGCATCGGCCAGTCGACCTTCCAGACCAGCTTGCCGCGGTTGAACTCGCTGAGCCGGACCGTCTCGGCGTGGCCGCAGGCGCAGGTGTAGGCCAGCTCGGTGGTCTCGTCGTCATACCCCGTGACGGTGGTGAGGTCCTTGCCGCACTGCGCGCAGTACGGCTTGTAGGGGTAGTACGCGGCGCCGGCGCCGCTGCCGTCGTCCTCCGCGGCGGCACCCGAGCCCTCGGCAGCGGCCAACTCCGCGTCGTCCACCGGCTTCTGGCCCTGCTTGGCGGCGGGTGCGGGCTTCTTCGTGCGGTACTGCGCGAGGATGGCGTCGATGTCCGCGCGGTGCCGCATGGCGTGCAGCACCTGCTCGCGGTAGACGCCCGCGGTGTACTGCGCGGTCTGGCTGATGCCGTCGTGCTCCACGCCGAGGACGGCGAGGGCGTCGGTCATGGCGGCCTTGAAGTGCTCCGCCCAGTTCGGGTACGCGGAACCGGCGGGGGCGGGCACCGACGTCAGCGGCTTGCCGATGTGCTCCGCCCACGAGTCGTCGATCCCGGGGATGCCCTTGGGTACCTTGCGGTACCGGTCGTAGTCGTCCCAGGAGATCAGGTGGCGCACCTCGATGCCGCGGCGGCGGATCTCGTCGGCCACCAGGTGGGGGGTCATGACCTCCCGCAGATTTCCCAGGTGGATCGGGCCGGAGGGGCTGAGCCCGGACGCGACGACAACGGGTTTCCCGGGGGCGCGGCGCTCCGACTCGGCGATGACGTCGTCCGCGAAACGGGAGACCCAGTCGGCCTCGGTGCTTGCAGCCACGGTCCTCTTCTTCCTGGGGGTTTCCGATGGTCTTTTCCTGGAGCTTGGGTCCAGGAAGCCGGAGCGGCCCGGCACATTCATTCTCCCAGACCTGGCGGCTCCGCTCGCCAGCGAATAATCCCGCCTGTGGATAACCCGGCGGCGACCGCGTGGCCTGTGGATAACCGGGTGAGCCGGCCGCGGGGCCCATGGGACAATGATGTCGCTACATCGCGTGGCACGTCCGATCTCCCCGACACACGGAATGGCACCTCCATGGCCTCGGTCCCTTCCCTCTCCGCTTCGCTCCAGCAGCGCGTCTCCGCCGCCCTCGCGGCTGCGGTGCCGTCGGCCGTCGACGCCGACCCGCTGCTGCGACGTAGCGACCGGGCGGACTTCCAGGCGAACGGGGTGCTGGGCCTGGCCAAGCGGGCGAAGGCCAATCCGCGGGAGCTGGCCGCGGCCGTGCTCGCCGCGCTGCCCGCCGACGAGGTGATCGGCCAGGTCGAGGTCTCCGGCCCCGGCTTCCTGAACATCAGCGTGCCCGACTCCGCGATCACCGCGAACCTCGCCCGGCGCGCGGCGGACGACCGGCTCGGCGTGCCCGCGAAGGCCGCCCCCGGCACCACCGTCATCGACTACGCACAGCCGAATGTGGCGAAGGAGATGCACGTCGGCCACCTGCGGTCCTCGGTGATCGGCGACGCGATCGCGAAGATCCTGGAGTTCGAGGGCGAGCAGGTGGTCCGGCGGCACCACATCGGCGACTGGGGCACCCAGTTCGGCATGATGATCCAGTACCTGCTGGAGCACCCGCACGCGCTGGACCACACCGAGGGCTCCGGCACGGACGCCGGCGAGGCGTCCATGTCCCGGCTCGACCGGCTGTACAAAGCGTCGCGCACGCTCTTCGACGCCGATGAGGCGTTCAAGGAGCGGTCCCGGCGCCGGGTGGTCGACCTCCAGGCGGGCGACCCGCAGACGCTGGCGACCTGGCAGCGGTTCGTCGACGAGTCGAAGATCTACTTCTTCTCGGTCTACGACAAGCTGGACATCCAGATCGCCGACGAGGACATCGTCGGCGAGTCCGGGTACAACGACATGCTGGTCGAGACGTGCGAGCTGCTGGAGAAGTCCGGCGTGGCGGTGCGCTCGGAGGGCGCGCTGTGCGTCTTCTTCGACGACATCAAGGGCAAGGACGGCGAGCTGGTACCGCTGATCGTCCGCAAGTCGGACGGCGGCTTCGGTTACGCGGCCACCGACCTGTCCGCGATCCGGAACCGCACCGGCGACCTGCACGCCAACACCCTGCTGTATGTGGTGGACGTCCGGCAGTCGCTGCACTTCCGGATGGTCTTCGAGACCGCCCGGCGGGCCGGCTGGCTCACCGACGGCGTGGTGGCGCGCCACCTCCCGTTCGGCACCGTGCTGGGCGCGGACGGCAAGCCGTTCAAGACCCGCGCCGGCGCCAGCGTCAAGCTGGAGGACCTGCTCGACGAAGCGGTCGAGCGGGCCACCGCGGTGGTGCGGGAGAAGGGCGAGAAGATCGGCCTGACCGAGCAGGAGATCGTGGACAACGGCCGGCAGGTCGGCATCGGCGCGGTCAAGTACGCCGACCTGTCCACGTCACTGGGCCGGGACTACATTTTCGACCTGGACCGGATGGTCTCGCTCAACGGCGACACCAGCGTCTACCTCCAGTACGCGTACGCCCGGACCCGGTCCATCTTCCGGAAGGCCGGCGCCGACCAGCGGCCCGTCGCCCACCCGGAGCTGGCCCTGGAGCCCGCCGAACGTGCGCTGGGGCTGCACCTGGACGCGTTCGGGGACGCCCTGGCGGAGGTCGCGGAGAGCTACGAGCCGCACCGGCTGGCGTCGTACCTCTTCCAACTCGCCTCGCTGTTCACCACGTTCTACGAGCAGTGCCCGGTGCTGACCGCGGACGGCGGCCCGGCGCAGGTGGAGAACCGCCTCCTGCTGTGCGAGCTGACCGGCCGCACCCTGAGCAAGGGCCTTGAGCTGCTGGGCATCCACAGCCCCGACCGGCTGTAGTCATCAACCGCGGTCCTCGGCGTTCGCCGCGGACCGCGGTGCGGCTCAGGGGGATACCGCGGGGGGCCGAGGACCGCGGTAGTGGCTCAGGCGCTACGGCGAGGGCCGAGGACCGCAGTGCGGACGGTGTCGGTGTCCGGTCCTAGAGTCTCGGCATGGCGATGCTTCCGAACCCCCTCCCCCGGCTCACCGACGACCCGAGCGGTGTCGCTCCCGGCCTGCGGCTGCCGCCGGGCCGGCTGGTCGACACCACCAGCGACGGGACATGGCACGAGCCGCTGCTCTGGCAGGCGGACGCCCCGGCCGGGCCGGGCAGTTGGTCGGAGCTGGCGGCGGCCCGGGCGATCGGGTTGCTGCCGGTGCTGCTGGAATCCGGTTCGATACCCGGCGTGGAAGACGTCACCGGCTGGGAGTTGGACCCCGACGCGATGTCGTACCCGGGCCATCACGACGCCGAGGAGGTCCTGGCGCACGCTTGGCCGCTGTCCACCGATGACGAGTACGCGGACGCGGACCACGACGACACGCACGACAGGGCCGACGACGCGGACTCAGACGCCGCGGACCCGACGGACGCGGAGTGGGACGACGAACTGCGCGACCTGGTCGCCCCGTTCGGCCCCGACTTCCCCGGCCTCGCCCCGAAACTGCTCGCCGCCGCCGATGCCGCCGCCGGCCGGCCCGACACGGTCGCCGCCGAACTCACCGCGGCACTCACCGGCGCCGGCCGCCTCCAGGACCCGCGCGCGGCCCTGGTGTACGCCCGCCGGAGCGCCGACATCCCCGCCGCCATCGGCTGGACCGGCCCGGTCAACCACGAGAACGACGTCGCCCTGCTGTGCGCGGTACTGCGCTCCTGGGAGGACCGTTTCGGCCTGCGCGTGGTCGCCCTCGGCTTCGCCACGCTGACCGCCACCGTCGCCGCCCCACCGACCACCGTCGAGGAGGCCGAGGCCGTCGCCGCCGAGCACCTCTCCTTCTGCCCGGACAACATCACCCAGGGCCCCGGCACCCTGCGCGCCTACGCCAAGTCCCTGGTGGACGAGGGGGTCTGGACCTTCTGGTGGGACTGAGGCGGGCCGGCCGGGCGCGCGCTCACTTCAGGACGACGACCGTGGACCCGATGACCGTGTTGTTCCAGATCTTCGTCTCGTCGGCGCGGTGGGCACGGATGGCGCCGGTGTGCAGCGAGGAGGAGGGCGCCGTCACCTTGTCGTTGACCGGGGCGGAGAAGGCCACCCAGGTCTCGGCGGTGTACTCGAAGTACACGATGTTCTCGATGTTCGTGCCGTCGGTACCCACACCAGTGGGCTTGCGGCGGGTCACGTAGTGGGTGCCCACCTGGGCCGGCACCGTACCCGGCTGCACCAGGAAGGTGGAGGTCGGGCCGGAGCGCGGCACCACCCACACGCGGTTCTGGGAGAGCGAGTAGACGATCCGCTTGCCGGTGTCCGAGTGCGGGGGCACCGGCGGCGGGGCCTGCGGGGCCTGCTGCTTGGTCGCGGTGGGGTGCGGGGTGGGCCCGGCGGCGGTCGGCTTGCCGCTCGGGGACGATCCGCTGGCCTGGATCGCGAGCACCGACACCGCGGCCATCGCCGCAGCGGTCAGCCCGCTCACCGTTGCCCACGAGGGTATGCCCCGGCTCATCGGACCCCTCCCCTTTCCTCAACACGCGCCCGGCGGCCGTCATGACCGCCGCGGTCCCGCGGCCGCTCGGGCCGTACGACCACCGCGGCCGCTACAGCCGCTGGGCGACTTCCGTGGCCCAGTAGGTCAGGATCAGGTTCGCACCCGCCCGCCGGATCGACGTCAGCGTCTCCAGGATCGCACGCTCCCGGTCGATCCAGCCGTTCGCGGCCGCGGCCTCGACCATCGCGTACTCACCGGAGATCTGGTACGCCGCGACCGGCACGTCGACGGTGTCCGCGACCTTCCTCAGCACGTCAAGATACGGCAACGCGGGCTTGACCATCACCATGTCCGCGCCCTCCGCGAGGTCGAGCGCCAGTTCGCGCATCGACTCCCGGAAGTTCGCCGGGTCCTGCTGGTACGTCTTTCGGTCGCCCTGGAGCGAGGAGTTGACCGCCTCGCGGAAGGGGCCGTAGAACACGGAGGCGTACTTGGCGGTGTAGGCGAGGATCGCCACGTCCTGGCGGCCTATCTCGTCGAGTGCGTCGCGCGTCACACCGACCTGGCCGTCCATCATCCCGGACGCGCCGACCACATGGACGCCGGCGTCGGCCTGCACCCGGGCCATCTCGGCGTAACGTTCCAGCGTCGCGTCGTTGTCGACCCGGCCCTGGTCGTCCAGCACGCCGCAGTGGCCGTGGTCGGTGTACTCGTCCAGGCACAGGTCGGACATCACCACGGCCGCGTCCCCGACCTCGGCCACCACGTCACGGATCGCCTGCTGGAGGATGCCGTCCGGGTCGGTGCCGGCGCTGCCCACCGCGTCCTTGGTCTCGGGCACCCCGTAGAGCATCAGCCCGCCGACACCGGCGGTGGCCGCCTCCACGGCGGCCTTGCGGAGGCTGTCACGGGTGTGCTGGACCACTCCCGGCATCGAGGAGACCTCGACCGGCTCGCTGACGCCCTCCCGCACGAACATCGGGAGGATCAGCTCCGCCGGGTTCAGGCGTGTCTCGGCAACCAGGCGGCGCATCGCGGGGGTCGTCCGGAGGCGCCTGGGCCGCGCTCCAGGGAACTCGCCGTATCGGCTGCTCATCGGCTGCGCCGCCTTTCGGGGAAACGGTGCGGGTCTGTACCGGACTTTCCACGGTACGCCCGTACATGGGGTGCTCTTCCCGACGCACAGTCGGCGGCCCGGCCCTCCGGGGCGGTGTGTTCTGTCGGCCCCGGGACCACTCGTCGGTGGGGGGTTCGCCGCGTGCTTGCCTCGGCGGGGAGACCCGGGCATGTCAAGGGGCGCGGGGAACTGCGCGCGCAACCGCCCTCCGGCAGGTGGTCCCGGAACCGACAGAACCACCCACCCCGGCGGGTCCGGCTACACCCGGGAGCGGCGCCGGGCGCCCGGCCGGCGCTCGCTGGGCCGCGTGACAGGGTCACCCGCTTCCTCGGCCGCGGCACGGCGTGCCCGCCCGAACTCGGCGAGCGCCTGCGCGAGCGCGTGCACGGACGGCTCGGGAGCCATCACGTCCACCCGCAGCCCGTGCTCCTCCGCCGTCTTCGCGGTCGCGGGCCCGATGCAGGCGATGACCGTGACGTTGTGCGGCTTGCCGGCGATCCCGACGAGGTTGCGCACCGTGGAGGACGAGGTGAACAGCACCGCGTCGAAGCCACCACCCTTGATCGCCTCACGCGTCTCGGCCGGCGGGGGCGAGGCGCGCACCGTGCGGTAGGCGGTGACGTCGTCGACCTCCCAGCCGAGTTCGACGAGACCGGCGACGAGCGTCTCGGTGGCGATGTCGGCGCGCGGCAGGAACACCCGGTCGATCGGGTCGAAGACCGGGTCGTAGGGCGGCCAGTCCTCCAGCAGTCCGGCGGCGGACTGCTCACCACTGGGCACCAGGTCCGGCTTGACGCCGAACTCGACCAGCGCCTGCGCGGTCTGCTCGCCGACGGCGGCGACCTTTATCCCGGCGAACGCCCGGGCGTCCAGGCCGTACTCCTCGAACTTCTCGCGGACCGCCTTGACCGCGTTGACCGAGGTGAACGCGATCCATTCGTAGCGGCCGGTGACCAGGCCCTTGACCGCACGCTCCATCTGCTGCGGGGTGCGCGGGGGTTCGACCGCGATGGTCGGCACCTCGTGCGGCACCGCGCCGTAGGAGCGCAGCTGGTCCGACAGGGACGCGGCCTGCTCCTTGGTGCGCGGCACCAGGACCCGCCAGCCGAACAGCGGCTTGGTCTCGAACCAGGACAGCTGCCGCCGGTACGCGGTGGGCTCGCCGACCACGGCTATCGCGGCGATCGGGCCCTCGGGGGTCGGCAGCGCCTTGGTCGACTTCAGCTCGGCCGCGATGGTCGCCAGGGTCGCGCTCCAGGTGCGCTGGCGCGTGGTGGTGCCGGCCACGGTGACCGTCAGCGCGGTGTCGGGCTTGCGCCCGGCGGCGACGAGTTCGGCGGCGGCCGTGGCGACGGTCTGGAGCGTGGTGGAGACCACCAGGGTCGCGGAACTGCTGCCGACCTCGCCCCAGCACTGGTCGGAGGCGGTGGCGGCGTCCACGAACCGGACGTCGCCGCTGAGCGGCACTCCGGCGTACGCGGGCACGCCGAGGGCGGCGGCTACGCCGGGGACGACCTCGAACGGGATGCCCGCGTGGGCACAGGCCAGCATCTCCTCGGCCGTGGACGCGTCCAGACCGGGGTCGCCGGCCACCGCGCGTACCACCCGCTTACCGGTGCGCGCGGACGACATGACAAGCTGTGAGGCAGCAGCGGCGACGTCGGCGGTGTCCAACACCCCACCGTCGACGGCGGGTTCGGCCGTGCCCACGTCGGCGCGGGCATGGCCGCGGACGACATCGAGCACGTGGCCGGCGCCCACCAGCACGTCGGCGAGCGCCAGTGCCTCGACGGCGCGCAGGGTCAGCAGGCCCGGGTCACCGGGCCCGGCACCGAGGAAGGTCACATGCCCGGCGGCTGGTGCGGCCGGGCCGGCGGCGGTGCCTGCCGGGTTGGTTGTAGCAACGGCGGCGGGGTTCAAGATGAGCGCTCCCCCATAAGACCGGCCGCACCCTTGGCGAGCATCGCCACGGCGAGTTCGCGGCCAACAGCCCGCGCCTCGTCGTCCGACGCCGGTACGGGACCGGTGGTGGACATCTGCACCAGCGAGGTGCCGTCGGTGGTGCCGACGACGCCGCGCAGGCGCAGCTCGGTAAACTGCCCGTCGGCCACGAGGTCGGCCAGCGCGCCCACAGGGGCGGAGCAACCGGCCTCAAGGGCGGCGAGCAGGGATCGCTCGGCGGTCACGGCGACCCGGGTGAACGGGTCGTCGAGCTCGGCGAGCTGTGCGGCCAACTCCTGGTTGGAGGCGGCGCATTCGACGGCGAGTGCCCCCTGTCCGGGAGCGGGCAGACTGACGTCGGTGCCGATCAACTCGCTCGCCTCGGCGAGCCTGCCGATACGGTTCAGCCCGGCGGCGGCCAGCACGACCGCGTCGAGCGTGCCGGAATTAACGTACCCGATTCGGGTGTCAACGTTGCCACGGATCGGGACCGTCTCGATGTCCAGACCGTGTGACCGTGCCCACGCGTTGAGCTGTGCCATGCGGCGCGGCGAGCCGGTGCCGACCTTGGCGCCGGGCGGCAACTGGGCGAAAGTGAGGCCGTCGCGGGCCACGAGCGCGTCGCGGGGGTCCTCGCGGACCGGGATCGCGGCCAGCACCAGGTCGTCGGGCGCGGTGGTGGGCAGGTCCTTGAGGCTGTGCACGGCGAAGTCGATCTCGCCGGCGAGCAGCGCGTCGCGCAGCGCGGAGACGAACACCCCGGTGCCGCCGATGCGGGCCAGGCTCTCCTTGGAGACGTCGCCGTAGGTGGTGATCTCGACGAGTTCGACGGCCCGGCCGGTCAACTGCCGTACCTGGTCGGCGACCATGCCGGACTGCGCCATCGCGAGCTTGCTGCGGCGGGTGCCCAGCCGCAGCGGTTCCCCGCCGGGGGTGGAGCCGCGGTGGGGCGCGCGCACATCAGCGGCTGTCGCGGGCCGGTCCGTCGCCGTGCCCGGGTCGGCCGCGGCGGCCGGCCGGTTCGCCGAGGAAGCGGCGCCACCGACACCGGCACCGGTCCGCGCCGATGCGCCGTCGTCACCGGGCGACCGGTCGGCGCCGGTCGATCCGGGCCGGTCGGCGCCGGTCTGTCCGGGGGCCGCGGCCGACGGCCGCACCGTTTCCGGTCCCGGCCCCGCAGGGTTACTCATTGCCCGCCTCGATTCGGTTCTGTGCCACCCGGGTCGGCGGCCGGGTGTCGGCCCGGCTGACGGCGGCGACCGCCTGCGGGTCGAGGTCGAAGAGTTCACGCAGCGCGTCGGCGTACCCGGCGCCGCCGGGCTCGCCGGCAAGCTGCTTGACCCGCACGGTCGGAGCATGCAGGAGCTTGTCCACCACACGGCGCACCGTCTGGGTGATCTCGGCACGCTGCTTGTCGTCCAGATCGGGCAGCCTACCGTCGAGTCGGGAAAGTTCACCCGCCACGACATCGGCCGCCATCGCGCGCAGCGCCACCACGGTGGGGGTGATCCGGGCCGCCCGCTGGGCCGCGCCGAAAGCGGCGACCTCCGCGGAGACGATGGCCCGCACCTGGTCCACGTCGGCGGCCATCGGGGCGTCGGCGGAGGCCGCGGCGAGCGACTCGATGTCCGCGAAGTGCAGGCCGTCGAGCCGGTGGGCGGCCGGATCCACGTCCCGCGGCATCGCCAGGTCCAGTACGGCCAGAGGTCCTTCGGCGGTGCGGCGGTCGAGGGCGGTCCGCAGGTCGTCGGCGGTCAGCACCAGGCCGGTGGCACCGGTGCAGGACACGACGAGGTCGGCGCGGGACACGGCGTCGGGCACGTCGGCGATGGTGAGCGCGCGGGTATTCAGACCGGGGTGCTGCTCGGCCAGCGCGCGGGCCAGCCGCTGGGCGCGTTCGACGGTGCGGTTGGCGATCGCCAACTCGCGGACGCCGGCCCGGGCGAGGGTCGCCGCGGCGAGCGAGGACATCGATCCGGCGCCGACCACCAGGGCGCTACGGCCGGCGAGCGGGCCGGTGGCGGGGGCGAGTTGGGACAGCCCGAAGGTGACCAGGGACTGCCCGGCCCGGTCGATGCCGGTCTCGGAGTGGGCCCGCTTGCCGACCCGCAGCGCCTGCTGGAACAGGTCGTTGAGCAGGCGGCCGGCGGTGTGCTGCTGCTGGCCGAGTGCGAGGGCGTCCTTGATCTGGCCGAGGATCTGGCCCTCGCCGACCACCATGGAGTCCAGCCCGCAGGCCACCGACAGCAGGTGGTGGACGGCCCGGTCCTCGTAGTGCACGTACAGGTGCGGGGTCAGTTCGTCCAGGCCGGCGGAGCTGTGCTGGGCGAGTAGCGTGGACAGTTCGGCCACACCGGCGTGGAACTTGTCGACGTCGGCGTACAGCTCTATGCGGTTGCAGGTGGCCAGCACCGCGGCCTCGGTGGCCGGTTCGCAGGCGACCGCGTCCTGGAGCAGCTTGGCCCGCGCGCCCTCGGGCAGCGCGGCGCGCTCAAGGACGCTGACGGGGGCGGTGCGGTGACTCAGCCCGACGACAAGGAGACTCATGCGCACCCCTCGCTACGCTCGCTCATGCCGCACCCCTCGCTACGCTCGGGCCGGCCTTCGTCCGGGACGCACCTCTTGACGATGCTCTCGCTGCGCTCGCTCATGCCGGCATCACGGCGGGTACGTCACCGTCCGGGTCCTGGCGTTCCTCACCGGCCTTGCGCTGCTCGTGGAAGGCGAGGATCTGCAGTTCGATGGAGAGGTCGACCTTGCGCACGTCGACCCCGTCGGGCACCGACAGCACGGTCGGGGCGAAGTTGAGGATCGAGGTGACGCCGGCCGCGACGAGGCGGTCGGTGACCTCCTGGGCGGCGCCGGCCGGGGTGGCGATCACACCGATGGACACCTGGCTGTCCGCGACGATCGCCTCGAGTTCGTCGATGTGCCGCACCGGCAGGCCCGCGACCAGGCGCCCGGCCAGGCCCGCGTCGGCGTCCAGCAGCGCGGCGACGCGGAAGCCCCGGGAGGCGAAGCCGCCGTAGTTGGCGAGCGCGGCGCCGAGGTTACCGATACCGACGATGACGACCGGCCAGTCCTGGGTGAGACCGAGTTCCCGGCTGATCTGGTAGACGAGGTACTCCACGTCGTATCCGACCCCGCGCGTCCCGTAGGAGCCGAGGTAGGAGAAGTCCTTGCGCAGCTTCGCGGAGTTGACTCCGGCGGCGGCTGCGAGTTCTTCCGAGGAGACGGTGGGCACCGAGCGCTCCGAGAGTGCTGTCAGTGCCCGCAGATACAGCGGAAGCCTGGCGACGGTGGCCTCGGGAATTCCTCGGCCGCGGGTCGCCGGTCGGTGTGTTCGGCCAGTTGCCACGGTGCTCCTGCGGGTAGAGCTGGGCTGAGGGCGACCACGGTCTTTGGGGACGCCCCGTGGACGCCAGGCTATGTCTTTGTGAACGCGTGCACAAAGATGGTGTCCGATTTGCCCGGCGGAAGTGATGGGCATCACGCATGCCCATGCCGGACATTCGGCACTGTTCGCCGTGCCGAATCGTTGCTGCGCCGTACCCACAGGCCGTCCGCCGCCGCCAGCAGGCCGGACGGCTCCGGCCACCGCAGCCCGGCGGCGGTGGCCAGCAGCTCGGACAGGCCGGGCAGTTGCGGGGCGTGGTGGGCCAGCAGCGCCGCGGTGGCGCGGGCGTCACCGAGCGCGGTGTGCGGGCTCCAGTCGGTGAGCCCGATCGCGGCGGCGCAGGCCCGCAGCGACAGCCCGTACGGCGCCGGGCCGCCGCCTGCCGCCGCCGCGATCCGCATCGTGCACACCTCGGGCACCGCGGGCAGCCGCAGCCCCAGCCGCGCGTACTCCGCGACCAGAAAGGCCCGGTCACAGCCGACGTTGTGCCCGACCAGCACCCGGCCGCGCAGCAGCCCCAGCAGCCGGGCCGCGATCGAGGCGAACAGCGGCGCCTCGCTCAGATGCTCCGGCTCGATGCCGTGGATGTGGGTGGGGCCGACCGGCCCCTGCGGGTCGACCAGCGTGGTGAACTCGCCCTGCGGCACCAGGTCCCGGTCCAGCAGCAGCACCGCCAGTTCCACCACCCGGTGCCGGTGCGAGGACGAACCGGTCGCCTCCAAGTCCACGACGGCATAGCCGTACGAACCCTGACTCCGGCCCGGAAGCACGTGCCCACACTCCTCACGCATCGCCCCCGGGTGTACAAAACGCCCTTGATGGTAATCGAATACGCGGCTACGTAGGCAATGCGCTCAAAATGCCCGTGGGTTCGTGCACGGATTCACGTGGGTCAGGACCGACGCGGGCCGCCCGCCGGACCGGACCGGCGCCGCCCGCGGAGCCCAGCCGGTGCCGCCCGCAGGGTCAGACCAGCGCCGCCCGCAGCCGCCGCTCGTCGACCCGCCAGAAGGTGTGCTGCTCGCCGTCGATCAGCACCACCGGGATCTGCTCCCAGTAACGGTCGTACAACTCGGCGTCCTGGGTGATGTCCTGCTCGGCCACGGCCGCGCCCGTCTCCGCGGCGACCTTCTCGATCACGGCGCGGGCGTCGTCGCACAAGTGGCAGCCGGGCTTGCCGATCAAGGTCACCGTCTTCGGGGTCGTCGTCATACCCGCCATTGTGTCCCGCGGCGTTCACGCGGCCGTATCCCGGCCGCAGCGGGCCTGCCCTCCAACGTGGTTATGCTCGCGATATGGCCGCTCTCAAATGGCTCACCCCCCGTAGGCAGTCCGCCACCGAGCGGAGCGTGCTGGCAGGAGAAGCCGCCGCGGAGGCCGCGCTCGGCAGTGGGGCGCGGTCCGGCGACGCGACGGCCGAACCCGAGGAGCCGCAGTTCCCGGTGGCGGGCGACCCGCGGGCCGCCGCCTTCTTCGACCTCGACAACACCGTGATGCAGGGCGCCGCGCTCTTCCACTTCGGCCGCGGGCTGTACAAGCGGAAGTTCTTCGACAAGCGCGACCTGCTCCGGTTCGCCTGGCAGCAGGCGTACTTCCGGCTGGCCGGCTCCGAGGACCCCGAGCACATGCGGGACGCCCGCGACAGCGCGCTGTCCATCGTCAAGGGGCACCGGGTCGAGGAACTGATGAGCATCGGCGAGGAGATCTACGACGAGTACATGGCCGGCAAGATCTGGCCCGGTACCCGCGCGCTCGCCCAGGCCCACCTCGACGCCGGGCAACGGGTCTGGCTGGTCACGGCCGCACCCGTGGAGACCGCCACGATCATCGCCCGCCGGCTCGGGCTGACCGGGGCGCTGGGCACCGTGGCCGAGTCCGTCGACGGCGTCTACACCGGCCGGCTGGTCGGCGAGCCCCTGCACGGCCCGGCCAAGGCCGAGGCGGTACGGGCGCTGGCGACGGCCGAGGACCTCGACCTGTCGCGGTGCGCGGCGTACAGCGACTCCACCAACGACATCCCGATGCTCTCGCTGGTCGGGCACCCGTACGCGGTCAACCCCGACAGCACGCTGCGCAAGCACGCGCGGGCCGAGGGGTGGCGGCTGCGGGACTACCGCACCGGACGCAAGGCCGCGAAGATCGGGATTCCCGCGGCCGCGGGCATGGGAGCCGTGACCGGCGGGGTGCTGGCGGCGGTGGCCGCGCGCAGGCGCTACCGCTGAGGGCCCCCGGCCCACCCGGCAGCCCCGTCCTGCCGGTTCACGCACCACCCGCCGGTGCCGGGTCGCTCGCGCGGGACGTACCCCGGCGCCCCTGGTTCGGCAAGGCTGCTGCCACGGAAGGGCCGGGCGCGGAGTGACGGCACCTCGCTTCGACACGAGCACAACACGCGCTTCACACGAGCGCTTCACGACTGCAAGTGGTCAACTCGGGTGCCCCGTTCGATAATTGGTCGATCACGATTCCGCACAGGAAGTGCCGGAAACGGCGATTTCCACAACTCGGTGTAGCGTCGCCTGTACGAAGCGTTATTCTCCTCAGACGCATTCCGGTACCCACACGTCGCCACGACGGGTGAACGGTCCCGTACTGCACGTGATGGAAGTTCTGCCTCTGGGAGTCCCGTGTACCCACACGACGGGGTTGTCACCTCCGGCCTGGCTGCGCTGCGCGCTCTGGTCCTCGACCAGTTGCCGCGTGTCCCCGCGTACGCCGTGCCCGCCCTCGCCACGTCCGGTCCCACCGTCCCCGGCTCGGCTTACGCCCTGGCCGAAGTCAGCACCGCCGCAGGCAGACGCACCCGCAACAGCAGCCCGCAGCGCGGCCAGACCGCCGCCGACAAGGGCGCCCACGCCCGACGGCCCGCGTCGGACACCGACAGCGGCCGCATGATGGACCTGGTCGAAGCCGCGCAGAGCGGCGAGACCGAGGCTTTCGGCCGGCTGTACGACCACTACAGCGACACCGTCTACCGGTACATCTACTACCGGGTCGGCTCCAAGGCGACCGCCGAGGACCTGACCAGTGAGACCTTTCTGCGCGCCCTGCGCCGGATCGGCACCTTCACCTGGCAGGGCCGCGACTTCGGCGCCTGGCTGGTCACGATCGCCCGGAATCTGGTCGCCGACCACTTCAAGTCGAGCAGGTTCCGACTCGAAGTGACCACCGGCGAAATGCTGGACGCCAACGAGGTGGCCCGCAGCCCCGAGGAATCGGTACTGGAACAGCTCTCCAACGAGGCGCTGCTCACCGCCGTCCGCAAGCTCAACCCGCAGCAGCAGGAGTGCATCACCCTGCGCTTCCTCCAGGGCCTGTCGGTGGCCGAGACCGCCCGGGTGATGGGGAAGAACGAGGGCGCCATCAAGACGCTCCAGTACCGCGCGGTGCGCACCCTGGCCCGGCTGCTGCCCGAAGACTCCAGGTGAGCACCGCGTGCGGTTCGCCCTGCCCGATCATCAGACCTGCGTAACCCAACCGGACCGGCACTCGTTGCATCACATGCAGACACTTCCGCGCCGCACGCCGCTCACCGTTTTTCACCCGATCGGGTGGACGGCCTCGGAGAGGGCAACCTTCCGGACAGCGCGGGGAGTCGAGTGTGGAGACGAGAGGAGGTGCCGCCCGTGATCGGACAGGCAACGGCACACCGTCGGGCGAACGCCTTCGCCCAGGCGGTCGAGGACGCCGGGCTTGACGGCGACCGCGAGGAGACCAGCGGTGAGCCCGGCGCCGGTGCCGGCACGGACGGCGGTGCCGACGGCCACGGGCCCGGTGCCCGCGGTTCCGGTGCGGCTGCCGACGCCGGCCCCGGCAGCCGTGGTGAGCACGGCGGACCCGGCGGCGCGCACAGCGCCGGCGGGCCGCACGGCTCCCATGCCGCCGACCGGCACGCCGACCCCGAGCAGGTCTCGATGGTCGCGCTCGCCGAGGCGCTCGGCCGGCGGCCCCGCCCCGCGATGGACCCCGAGCACAAGACGGTGCAGCGCGCCCAACTGATCGCCGCCATGGAACAGGCGATCGCCGACGGCAGCTTCCGCGCCGCCGCCCGGGTGCCCGAGCAGCGCGGCGAGAGCGACCGGCGCACACCGGCGTCCGCGCTGCGCAAACTCGCCCCGCGCTCCCGGCTCTCGCGCCGGATCGCGGTCGGCGGGCTGACCATGGGGGTCGCCGCCGGTGCCCTCGGCGGGGTCGCGGCGGCGAGCACCAACGCCCTGCCCGGCGACAGCCTCTACGGCCTCAAACGCAGCATGGAGGACATCAAGCTGGACATGGCGGGCAGCGACTCCTCCCGAGGCAAGGTCTACCTCGACATGGCGTCCACCCGCATGCAGGAGGCACGCCGGCTGATGGACCGCGGGCGCGGCGGCCAGCTCGACAGCGAGTCGGTCGGCGAGGTGCGCAAGGCGCTGTCCGGGATGCACCAGGAAGCGGCCGAGGGCCACCGCCTGCTCACCGCGGCCTACCAGAAGGACGGCTCGCTCCAACCGATGGAGCTGCTGAACACCTTCGCGGAGAGCCACCGGCAGGGCTGGGCCGACCTGAGCGGCAAGCTGCCCAGCCAGCTCACCGACGTCTCCGACCAGGTGTCTTCGCTCTTCGAAGCCATAGACGCAGAGGTCGCTCCGCTCTCCTTGCCGCAGAAGGAACACCCCGGCACACCCGCCACCCACGGCGAGAACGGCTCCGGGGTCGGTCACGACGGCGGCATGCCCGGCAGCGGCCCCTCGGGCAGCCCGTCCGCGACGACCACGACGAAGGGCTCGGCCGGCGAGGACAGCGGGCAGAGCCCCAGCCCCTCGCCCTCCGGCAGCGCTCCCGACGGTCTGATCGGCGGCTCCGGCAAGCTGCTCGACACGCAGCCCACCATCCCGGGCGTCACCGGGACGACTCCGACACAATCCCCCACCTCGCCCCACCACTCCGTCGAACTGCCCCCGCTGCTCCCCGGTCTCCTCCCTGGTCTCGGCCTGACCGGCGACGACGACAAGAGCTGACGGCACACATCGGGGGTGGGCGGTCCACCCGGACCACCCGCCCCCGATGTCCGTAGGACCGCGCTCGGATTCTCCGTATCCCGGCTTCTCCG
>NZ_JACEGK010000052.1:0-22335 GCF_056859195.1 Streptomyces sp. NH27 | reverse complement strand
GGAGGGAGTCGACGCGGTGGGGGCACCCCCACGCCGCGGGCTGTGGGGGAGTCGGCGGCCGACGAGAACGCGGCGGATGCGCGTGCCGGGCGGCGCGACGCCGCGGAGATCCACCCGACAGGCCCTGGCTGTGACACCGTCAGAAGTCCCATCCGTCGTCGTCGGTGGCCGGCGGCTGCGGTCGGGCGGCGAACGGTTCGCCCGCCATGCCGGCCGTCAGCGTAGCGCCGTCGGCGGGGTCGATGAGGAGAAACGAACCGGTGAGCCGCGACTCGGCGTAGGCGTCCACCGGCAGCGGCTCCGCGGTGCGCAGCACCACCGCGCCGATGTCGTTGACCTCCAGCGCCGCCGGGTTCTCCTCGTGGGCGAGGCCGTGCGACAGGTCGATCCGGTACGGCAGTTCCTTCACGATCGCCTTCACCGTGCGGGTGGCGTGCTTGAGCAGCACCCGCTCGCCGACCCGCAGCGGCCGCTCGTGCAGGTGGCACGCGGTGGCGGTGATGTCCTGGGTGACGGCCGGCGCGTGGGCGGTCGGCGCGATCAGATCGCCGCGGGAGACGTCCACGTCGTCGGTGAGCAGCACGGTCACCGACTGCGGGGCCCACGCGGTGTCCACCGGCGTGCCGAGCGCGTCGATCCCGGCGATCGTGGTGGTACGGCCGGAGGGCAGCACCGTCACCGGGTCGCCGACCCGCAGCAGCCCGGAGGCGATCTGGCCGGCGTAGCCGCGGTAGTCGGGGTGCTCGGCGGTCTGCGGCCGGATCACGTACTGCACCGGGAAACGCGGCGGGCAGCCGGTCAGGTCGTGGCCGACCCGGACGGTCTCCAGGTGCTCCAGCACCGTCGGGCCGCCGTACCAGTCCATGTTCGCCGACGGCTCCACCACGTTGTCCCCGGTGAGCGCGGAGATCGGGATGGCGGCGACGTCCGGCACGCCGAGCGAGGCCGCGTACGCGGTGAACTCCTCGGCGATCGCGGCGAAGACGGGCTCGGCGTAGCCGACCAGGTCCATCTTGTTGACCGCCAGCACCACGTGCGGCACCCGCAGCAGCGCGGCGATCGCGGCGTGCCTGCGGGTCTGCTCGACCACGCCGTTGCGGGCGTCGACGAGCACCACGGCCAGTTCGGCGGTGGAGGCGCCGGTGACCATGTTGCGGGTGTACTGCACGTGGCCGGGGGTGTCGGCGAGGATGAACCGGCGCCGGACGGTGGCGAAGTAGCGGTAGGCGACGTCGATGGTGATGCCCTGCTCGCGTTCGGCGCGCAGGCCGTCGGTGAGCAGCGCCAGGTCCGGGGCCTGCTGGCCGCGCACCAGGGACGCCCGCTGCACTGCCTCCAACTGGTCGGTGAGTACCGACTTGGAGTCGTGCAGCAGCCGGCCGACCAGGGTGGACTTGCCGTCGTCGACGGACCCGGCGGTCGCGAAGCGCAGCAGGGTGGTGGCCGACAACTGCTCGGCGGTGATCGGACTCGTGGTACCGGTCATGGCTAGAAGTACCCCTCGCGCTTGCGGTCTTCCATCGCGGCCTCGGACATCTTGTCGTCGGCGCGGGTGGCGCCGCGCTCGGTGAGCCGGGAGGCGGCGATCTCGGTGATCACCGCTTCGAGTGTGGTGGCGTCGGAGTCGACCGCGCCGGTGCAGGACATGTCGCCGACGGTGCGGTAGCGCACCAGCCGGGTCTGCACCGGCTCGTCGGCCTTCGGGCCGCCCCAGTCGCCCGCGGTCAGCCACATGCCGGCCCGGTTGAAGACCTCCCGCCGGTGCGCGAAGTAGATCTCCGGCAGCGTGATGTGCTCCCGGGCGATGTACTGCCACACGTCCAGTTCGGTCCAGTTGGACAGCGGGAAGACCCGGACGTGCTCGCCGGGGGCGTGCCGGCCGTTGTAGAGCGACCACAGCTCGGGGCGCTGGCGGCGCGGGTCCCACTGGGAGAACTCGTCGCGCAGTGAGAAGACCCGCTCCTTGGCGCGGGCCTTCTCCTCGTCGCGCCGGCCGCCGCCGAACACCGCGTCGAACCGCTGCTCGCGGATGGTGTCGGTGAGCGGCACGGTCTGCAGCGGGTTGCGGATGCCGTCGGGGCGCTCGCGCAGCCGCCCGTCGTCGATGTAGTCCTGCACCTTCGCGACGTGCAGCCGCAGTTGGTGCTCGGCGACCGTACGGTCCCGGTACTCCAGCACCTCGGGGAAGTTGTGGCCGGTGTCGACGTGCAGCAGCGAGAACGGCACCGCGGCCGGCGCGAACGCCTTCAGCGCCAGGTGCAGCATCACGATCGAGTCCTTGCCGCCGGAGAAGAGGATCACCGGCCGCTCGAACTCGCCCGCGACCTCGCGGAAGATGTGCACCGCCTCCGACTCCAGGGCGTCCAGGTGCGTGAGCGCGTACGGACTGGCGGTCGCCCCGGTCTGCGTGACGGTCGTCGTCATCCCCTGCCTCCTTCGCTCGCGATGCGGCCGCTGTCCCCGAGGTACGCGTACACGGCGGCCGCGGACTGCTCGACGCTGCTGCCCTGGGTCTCGATGCGCAGATCGGGGTGCTGCGGTACCTCGTACGGGTCGTCGACCCCGGTGAGCCCGGTCAGCTCGCCCGCGGCCTGCTTGGCGTACAGCCCCTTGACGTCGCGCACCGCGCATACGTCCACGGGGGTGGCGATGTGCACCTCGACGTAGTCGGTGCCGCGGCCCTGGTGCTGCTTGCGGACCGCCTCGCGGCTGTCGGCGTACGGCGCGATCACCGGGACCAGCACCAACACGCCGTGGGAGGCGAGCAGTTCGGCGACGAAGCCGATCCGCTGCACGTTGGTGTGCCGGTCCTCGCGGCTGAAGCCGAGGCCGGCCGAGAGGTACTCGCGGATCTCGTCGCCGTCCAGCACCTCGACCCGGCGGCCCGCGGCGCGCAGCGTGCCGGCCAGGGCGGTGGCGATGGTGGTCTTGCCGGCGCTGGGCAGGCCGGTGAGCCATACGGTGGCTCCGTCGCTCATCCGGTCCTCCTGGTTGGTCGACTCGCTGGTCGTCGGTTCGGTGGTCGTCAACTCGGTGGCCGCCGACTCGGTCCTCGTCGGCTCGGTGCGGCGGCTGCCGGCGGTCGCGTTCGGGGGCGTGTGCGCAGGTTCCACAGGTGTGTTCACAGGTGGATCCCGCACTCGGTCTTGCCGAGCCCGGCCCACCGGCCCGACCTGGTGTCCTCGCCCTCCAGCACCCGGCGGGTGCAGGGGGCGCAGCCCACCGAGGTGTAGTCGTCCATCAGCAGCGGGTTGGTGAGCACCCCGTGCCGAACGACGTAGGTTTCCACGTCTTCCTGTGTCCATCGGGCGATCGGGGCGATCTTCACCTTCCGGCGTTTGGCGTCCCAACCGACCACCGGGGTGCCCGCGCGGGTCGGGGACTCGTCGCGGCGCAGGCCGGTCGCCCACGCGTCGTAGCCCCGCAGGCCCGCTTCCAGGGGGGCGACCTTGCGCAGCGCGCAGCACAGGTCGGGGTCGCGGTCGTGCAGCTTGGCGCCGTACTGCGCGTCCTGCTCGGCGACGGTCTGCCCGGGGGTGAGCGTGATCACGTTGACGTCCATGACGGCGGCGACGGCGTCCCGGGTGCCGATGGTCTCCGGGAAGTGGTAGCCGGTGTCGAGGAAGACGACGTCCACGCCGGGCATGGCGCGCGCGGCGAGGTGCGCGACGACGGCGTCCTCCATCGAGGAGGTGACGCAGAAACGGCGGCCGAACGTTTCGGCGGCCCAGCTCAGCACGTCGAGCGCGGACGCCTCCTCCAGGTCGCGGCCGGCCTGTTCGGCCAGCCGCTCCAGATCCTGTGCGGTGTGCTGTGCGGCGGTCACGGTGCGCCTCCGTCGGAAGAGCCGTGCGGGGAAGGTGCCTTGAAGCCCTCGGCGAGCAGGCCGAGGAACTTCAGCTGGAATGCGCGGTTGCAGGCCCGGCATTCCCAGGCACCGTGCCCCTGTTCCGAGGGCCGCAGGTCCTCGTCGCCGCAGTAGGGGCAGTGGAACGGCGCGGCTCGCTCCGTCATGCCCGGCCCCTTCCCGTGGTCTCCGCGCCCAGGTGGCGAGCGGATATCGCTGTCTGCCGCGGCCCGGCGGCCGTGTGCGCGTCGCTCACGACAGCTCCTTCTCCGACGCCCTGGCCGCCCACTGGGCGAAGCGCTCGCCGTCGGTGCGCCCGGCCTGGAAGTGGGTCAGCACGCGCTCGACGTAGTCGGGCAGTTCGGCGGCGGTGACCTTCAGACCGCGGACCTTGCGACCGAAGCCCGGGTCCAGGCCGAGGCCGCCGCCGAGGTGGACCTGGTAGCCCTCGACCTGGTTGCCGTCGGTGTCGGTGACGAGCTGGCCCTTGAGCCCGATGTCCGCGGTCTGGATGCGGGCGCAGGAGTTGGGGCAGCCGTTGATGTTGATGGCGATCGGCTCGTCGAACTCCGGCAGCCGCCGCTCGAGTTCGTCGATCAGCGAGGCGCCGCGCGCCTTCGTCTCCACGATGGCCAGCTTGCAGAACTCGATGCCGGTGCAGGCCATGGTGCCGCGCCGGAAGGGCGACGGCTTGACGTGGAGGTCGAGCGCTTCGAGCCCGGCGGTCAGCGACGCGACCCGGTCCTCCTCGACGTCCAGCACGATCAGCTTCTGGTCGGTGGTGGTGCGCAGCCGGTCCGAGCCGTGCGCGCCGGCGAGTTCGGCGATCTTCGTCAGGGTGGCGCCGTCGACCCGGCCGACGCGTGGCGCGAAGCCGACGTAGTAGCGGCCGTCCTTCTGCCGGTGCACGCCGATGTGGTCGCGCCACACCTGCGTCGGCTGCTCGGGCCCGGGGCCGTCGAGCAGCGGCCGCTTGAGGTACTCGTCCTGGAGCACCTGGCGGAACTTCTCCGCGCCCCAGTCCGAGACGAGGAACTTCAGCCGGGCGCGGCCGCGCAGCCGCCGGTAGCCGTAGTCGCGGAAGATGCCGATCACCCCGGCCCACACGTCGGGCACCTCGCCCAGCGGCACCCACGCGCCGAGCCGTACGCCCAGCTTGGGGTTGGTGGACAGGCCGCCGCCGACCCACAGGTCGAAGCCGGGGCCGTGCTCCGGGTGGTCCACGCCGACGAACGCGATGTCGTTGATCTCGTGCACCACGTCCAGCAGCGGGGAGCCGGAGATCGCGGTCTTGAACTTGCGCGGCAGGTTGGAGAACTCCTCGCTGCCGATGTACCGCTCGTGGATCTCGTCGATCGCGGGGGTGCCGTCGATGATCTCGTCCTCGGCGATGCCCGCGACGGGGGAGCCGAGGATGACCCGGGGCACGTCGCCGCACGCCTCGGTGGTGGACAGGCCCACCGCCTCCAGCCGGCGCCAGATCTCCGGCACGTCCTCGATCCTGATCCAGTGGTACTGGATGTTCTGCCGGTCGGTGAGGTCGGCGGTGCCCCGGGCGAACTCCTCGGAGATCTCGCCGATCACCCGCAGTTGGGCCACGGTGAGCCGGCCGCCGTCGATCCGCACCCGCATCATGAAGAAGCTGTCCTCCAGCTCCTCCGGCTCCAGCACGGCGGTGCGGCCGCCGTCGATCCCGGGCCGGCGCTGGGTGTACAGGCCCCACCAGCGCATCCGGCCACGCAGGTCGGAGCCGTCGATCGAGTCGAAGCCGCGGTGCGCGTAGATCGTCTCGATCCGGGTCCGCACGTTGAGACCGTCGTCGTCCTTCTTGGACTGCTCGTTGGCGTTCAGCGGGGTGAAGTGGCCCATCGCCCACTGGCCTTCACCGCGGTGCCGCCCGGTCCTGCGGCGGGCGGCAGCGGCCTTCGGAGCGGCGCTCCCGGCCGGGGGCCGGGGGGAGTCGGGGCTGGAAGCCATGGCGATGCGTCCTTCGGGCAGGCGTGTATACGGGTCGGTACGGCGCGGGGCGGCATGCGGCGTGGGCGGACCCGGGTCCCTGCGCGGGCGCAGGGCATCACGGCTCACCCGAAGACGGCAGACGGCAGGCGGCTCTCGCACATCCACGACGGCGGGGACGGCGGGGATTCGGCGCGATGTCGCGCCGCTACGTGCTCAGCCCGCCGGACAGATGGCGCTGGACACGCGGCAGAAGTCGACGTGCGGCCGACCTACCAAGGCGATTCCAGTGCGCGACATGACGAAAGCGTGGCATGCGGATATTCGGCCAGTCCACCGACATCCACGATGTGGACCACTTCATCTCGAATGATGGGCGCTGGTGTGGCGGGAGCCGCGCACACCAGGGGCGCGGCGAACTACGCGGCCCGGCCGACCACGGATCGCAAGGCCCGGCAATTCACGGCAATCGGCAGTCGGCAAGCGGCATCCCGGGCGGACCCGTCACCCTCTTTCCGCCAGCACCGCCGGAGCCAGCGAGTGCGGCAGCAGCCCACTGCCGTGCACCGGCCGCAGCACTTCCACCTGCACCCCGTCGGCGAAGCGATACGGCCGGTGCGCCAGCACCCCGCCGAGCGTGCGGCGCAACCGCGATATCTCCGCGCGAACCGTCACCGTACGGCTCGGGTCGCCGAAGAGATCCGCGGCGAGCTGCGCCGCGCTGCGCCCGCCCGGGTGCAGCGCCAGCACGAACATCAACTCGGCGTGGCGCGGGCTGAGTTGCTGTGTCCAGCTGCCGGCCGGACCGTGCACGGTCGCCTCGCTGCGCCGCGCCCCGCGCACATCGAGCACCACGCGGTTCCCGGCCGGCGGCCGCTCCCGCGCGCCCACCCGGATCAGCCAGCCGCCCGGCAGCGGGTCCAACTCGCAAAGTCCCAGCGCCGGCAGCCATACCTGCCCGGCCTGTACCTCCGCGGGCAGCGCGACCCGGTCCGCGCCCGCCATCCCGGTCACCGCGGCCGTCCACCCGTTGCGGTCCACCGCCAGCGCCCGCCCGGAGATCCGGGTCAGCAGCGGCGCCGCCACCGACCGCAGCCGCTCCACCGCGACCCAGTGCCGCGCCCGCAGTTCGCCCTCCGCGACCCGGGCCACCGCCGACACCAGCGCCAGCGTCGCCGGATGCACGCTGTTCGCGGGACCGCTCACGTCCACCACGCCCAGCAGCCGGCCGTCCCGCGGGTCGTGCAGCGGTGCGGCCGCGCAGGTCCAGCCGTGATGGGTGCGGACGAAGTGTTCGGCCGAGTGCACTTGCAACGGGGAGCGGGTGACCAGCGCCGTGCCGATCGCGTTGGTGCCCACCGAGTCCTCGGACCAGGACGCGCCCTCGGCGAAGCCCAGCCGGTCCGCGCTCTTGCGGACCGCGAGGCTGCCGTCGCGCCACAGCACCCGGCCCTCGGCGTCGGTGACCACCATGATGTGCCAGGCCGCGTCCGTGACCGACACCAGGCCGTCGCGCAGGCTCGGCAGGATCTCCGCGAGCGGGGTGGACCGCCGGCGCTGCTCGATCTCGTCGGTGGTCAGTATCCGGTTGGGCGCTCCGGTGTCGGGGTCCACGCCCAGCCGCAGTGCCCGCGTCCACGACTCGCCGATCACCGCGCGCGGCGCCGTACGCGGTTGCCGGCCGGCCAGCGCGGCCTCCCGTACCGACGCCAGCAGCCGCGCCGAGGTCTGCCCGCCGGTGCCCGCCGATCGCACCGCACCGATCCGAAGGTGTGACATCTCGCCCCCGCTCAGCCCCGTAGCCGTGTTCCGGTGGTCGGTGCGCCCGCGCTGCCGCGGCCACCGGGCGCGCCGGGGCGGGGCTTGCAACGTGCTGCAACGGTTGCGAGCCTACGCGAATTCGACGGACAGTGACGGCACGTCACCGACCCCGCACAGATCCAACTCGCGGTCGGTGGAGGCCCGTCGGGTACGGGCCGCGTACTGGGGGTGGTGCCGAGTCGGCGCGGCGCCACCTCCGCCGATCGATTGGCGTCGCGCCCCTCGGCCGTCCTCACTCCTCGGTCAGGTCGTTACCCCTCCACCGGCCGGGCCCGTTCCACCAGCGCCGCCAGGTCGGCCGAGCGCGGCAGCGTGCCGAAGGTCGTGCCCCAGTCCCGGCCCAGCCGCGAGGCGCAGAACGCGTCGGCGACCGGCGCCGGCGCGAACCGCACCAGCAACGAGCCCTGGAAGACCAGCGCCATCCGCTCCACGACCCGGCGGGCCCGCGCCTCGATGCCCTCCAGGTCGGCGAGGTCGGAGAGCAGGTCCTTCACCGCGGCGTCCAGCCGGTGGTCGGCGCCGTGCGCGAGCCCGATCTCGGCGAGGAACGCGTCCACCGCCTGCGGCTCGCGCTGGAGCACCCGCAGCACGTCGAGCGCCTGCACGTTGCCGGAGCCCTCCCACACCGAGTTCAGCGGCGACTCCCGGAAGATCCGCGGCATGCCGGACTCCTCCACGTAGCCGTTGCCGCCCAGGCACTCCAGCGCCTCGACGGCCACCGACGGGCAGCGCTTGGTGACCCAGAACTTGGTGACCGCCACCGCCAGCCGCCGCAGCGCCCGCTCCCGCGGGGTGTCCGCGTCGTACGCCGCCGCCAGCCGCAGCACCGCGGTGGTCGCCGCCTCCGACTCCAGCGCCAGGTCGGCCAGCACGTTCCGCATCAGCGGCTTGTCGATCAGCGGCCCGCCGAACGCGCTGCGGTAGGTGGCGTGGTGCACGGCCTGCGCCACCGCCTGCCGCATCAGCGCGGCCGAACCCATCGCACAGTCCAGCCGGGTGGCGGCCACCATCTCGATGATCGTGGCGACCCCGCGGCCCTCCTCGCCGACCCGACGCGCCCAGGTGCCGGCGAACTCCACCTCGGAGGAGGCGTTGGAGCGGTTGCCGAGCTTGTCCTTGAGCCGCTGGATCGCGAAGACGTTGCGGGTGCCGTCGGCCAGTACCCGCGGCACCAGGAAGCAGGTCAGCAGGTCCCGGCCCTGCGCCGGCACCTGTGCCAGCACCAGGAAGCCGTCCGACATCGGCGCCGAGCAGAACCACTTGTGGCCGGTCAGCGTGTAGGCGCCGTCCTCCGCGAGCGGTTGCGCGGTGGTGGTGTTCGCGCGGACGTCGGAGCCGCCCTGCTTCTCGGTCATGCCCATTCCGAACAGCGCGCCCGGCTTCTGCCCGGGCGCGACCAGCCGGTGGTCGTAGACGTGCGAGCCGAGCCGCGGCTCCCACTCGGCGGCCAGCTCCGGGTCGGTGCGCAGCGCGGGCACCGCGGCATGCGTCATCGACACCGGGCAGCCCTGCCCGGCCTCGACCTGCGTCCACACCATGAAGCCCGCGGCCCGCCGCAGGTGCCCGTCGGGCCGCGACCAGGCGTCGGTCAGGCCCGAGGAGACCGCGTGGCCCAGCAGCCGGTGCCAGGCCGGATGGAAGTCGATCTCGTCGATCCGGTTGCCGTACCGGTCGTGGGTGCGCAGCACGGGGGTGTAGGTGTTCGCCTCCTCGCCCCACCGCTGCGCCTGAGCGGAACCCGCGGCCTTGCCGAGGTCGCCCAACTCGTCGGTGATCTCCGCCAACCGCACCGGGTCCGCGTGCCGCGCCACACCTTCGGCGAGCGCGCGGTCGGTGCTGTACACGTCATGGCCGACCAGGGGCGGTACCTGGTTCGTGACCGTGTGAGTGGGGGCAGTCATGCCAGCTAACGTAAGGGGGTGCAAGCAGCAGACGAAAGAAGCCATCGGCGTCCGGGCCGGTGGCGTAGGGCCCGTGCGCTGTACCGGAATGTCTCCAAACGCCGGATGGCCTGGCTGCTGCTCAAGGACACGGTGGACTCCTGCATGGAGTACCGCGTCACCGGACTCGCCGCCGAGGCGGCCTTCTTCGTCCTGCTGTCGCTGCCGCCGCTGCTGCTCGGGCTGGTCGGCGCGCTCGGCTACGTCGACACCGTGGTCGGCCTCGACACGATCGACCACATCCGGCACAACATCCTCAAGGCGTCCTCGACGGTGCTCTCCGACAAGGGCGTCAACCAGCTGGTCAAGCCGCTGGTGGACGACGTCTTCCACGGCCGCCGGCCGGATCTGATCTCCATCGGCTTCCTGATCGCCCTGTGGTCGGGCTCCCGAGCCGTCAACGTCTTCGTCGACACCATCACCATCATGTACGGCCTGGAGGGCCGCCGCGGCATCGTCCGCACCCGCCTGATGTCCCTCGTGCTGTACGTGGCCGCGCTGCTGGTCGGCGCGGCCGTGCTGCCGCTGATCGTGGTCGGGCCCGGCACGCTGACCCGGTTCCTGCCCGGCGGCAGCGCGACCGAGCACATCCTCTACTGGCCGGCCGCGCTGTTCGCCTCGATCGCCTTCCTCACCACGCTCTACCACGTCTCGGTGCCGGTCAGGTCGCCCTGGTACGAGGACGTGCCCGGCGCGCTGGTGGCGCTGCTGATGTGGGTGCTCGGCAGCTTCATACTGCGGATCTACCTCACCCACGCCGTCGAGGGGCACACCATCTACGGCTCGCTGGCCGCGCCCGTCGCGGTGTTGCTGTGGATAGGTGTGTCCGCGTTCGCCGTCCTGGTGGGCGCGGCGGTCAACGCCGCGGTGGACCGGGTGTGGCCCTCGGTCGCCACGTCCGCGGCCCGCGAGGAGAACGCCAGGCTGCGGGAGGCCGCGGCGGAGGCCGTGGTGGCCCGCGCGGCCGCCCGGCGGGCCCGGCACGCGGCGCCGAGCACCGACGAGGAAGAGGAGCGCGAGGCGCAACTGCCGCCGGCGGAGTACCCGGAGCGCTGGGCCGACTTCCACCCGCACCTGGACATCCGGGCCCGGCTGCGGCCCAGCCGTCCCGGCGCCTCCCCGCGCCGTCCCCGTCCGCCCGCGCCCGACGCCCGCGCCTACCCGGGCGAAGCGCCTCCCCCGGCCCCGGCACCGGTGCCGCCCCCGCCGCCCATGTCCGCGGCCCCGCTCGTCCCGCGCATGCCGCCGCTGCCACCGCCCGTGCCGCCCATGAACCCGCGGCACCCGCGTCCCCGGGGCGACGGCGGCCCGCCGCCTGGGTAACGACCCGGGGCCACAGAAAAGGTGGCGGGCTCGCCGTATGACGCCGCCCGCTGATCCACGCCCTGTTGCTCCCCAGGTCGTCACCGGCGGCGGCCCGGCGACAATGGACGGATGTACAGCGAGTGGGCGCACCCGGTCGGCGGGGTCACCGTGTGGGCGCGGACGGACGGTGGCGGGGAGTACCGCGTGCTGCCCGACGGCTGCATGGACCTGATCTGGCACGACGGCGCGCTCCTGGTCGCCGGCCCCGACACCGCGGCCCACGCCGAGCGCGACCGGCCGGGCGCCGCCTACGCCGGACTGCGCTTCGCGCCGGGTACGGGACCTGGGCTGCTGGGCGTGCCCGCGCGCGAGATGCGGGACCTGCGGGTGCCGCTGGACGACCTGTGGCCCGGGGCGCGGGCCAGGCAACTGGCCGAGCGCGCCGCGGACGATCCGGTGGCCGTGCTGGAGGCGTGGGTCTCCCGCCGCACCCGCGAGGTGGGTCCGGCCGACCCGCTGCCGCGCCGGGTGGCCGGGGCACTGGCGCAGGGGCGGTCGGTCGCCGAGGTGGCCGGCCGGACCGGCCTGGGGGAGCGGCAGTTGCTGCGCCGGTGCGAGGCCGCGTTCGGCTACGGGCCGAAGACGCTGGCGCGGGTCCTCCGCCTTCAGCGGGCGCTGGAACTCGCCCGCGCGGGCACGCCCTTCGCCGACGTGGCCGCGGAAGCCGGCTACGCCGACCAGCCGCACCTCTCCCGCGAGGTGCGCGCGCTGGCCGGTGTACCGCTGGGCGAGCTGGTCAGGAGGTAGCGTCCGTGGCGACCGAGGGCAGCGCCGCGAACAGCTCCACCGCGTTGCCGTCCGGGTCGTGGACGGTGGCGTAGCGCTGGCCCCAGAAGGCGTCCCACGGCTTGAGGTGACCGTCGTGGCCCGCGTCCGTGAGCTCGCCGTAGCAGGCGTCCACCCCTTCGGGGCTTCCGCAGTCGAAGGCGAGCGCCACCCGCGACCCGCCGGCCGGCATCCACCCCGGGTCGAAGGAGCGGACCGTCTCCACGGTGTCCCACGCCACCCGCAGCCCCCCGGCCGGCACGACCTCCACATGCGGCTGCCGGTCGGCGTCATCCGGCAGATCGAGCCCGAGCCTGCGGTAGAACGCCAGCGATGCGGCCATGTCGGCGACGGTGAGGGAGACCAGGTCAAGGCGGGGTGTGATGCGTTCGTTCATGTCGGCCACGCTAGGGGGCGGGCGCCCGTGGGTCTTGAACGAAACGGACCTGCCGCGCGAGCGAGTGCACCGCCGGAGATATCCACCGCCACTTGGCCCGCGGTCACCGACGGATCGGACCTCAGTGGCTACGATGGTATGGACGTTACGGTCGGGGGCGGTTCGCGTCACGGGGGTTAAGTCATGGGGGATTTCTCGGGCATCGACCCGGCAGCGCTCCAGAAGATGATCAGCTCGTTCTCGTCGGACAAGTCGGATCTGCGGTCCTTGGCATCGCGGTGGCAGAGCAGCTTCGACCAGAAGGGCCTGGATACGTCATCGCTGAGCCAACTGCTCCGTATCTGCGGCTGGTTGGATGATCAGCAGCCGATGCTCCAGCGCCGGCAGCGGCTGGCCGCGGCGTTGACGGCCGGCGACGGGCCCGGCGTCCACATGGTGCAGCTGCCCGAGCCGGTCACGGAGACCTCCGCGCAGTCCCAGGCGGACGGCAAGAAGCTGGCGCAGGAGTTCAACAAGAACAACGGCGGCGACAGCAAGGCCGGCGACGAATACCACACCATCGCCGAGGAGTTGAAGGCGCATCAGGACGATCCTGATTTCTGCTCCGCGTTCTACGCCAATCTGACTCCGGCGGAGGCCACCACCCTGCCCAGCCTGCTGGTCGCCACCAACAGCAAGACCGCGAGCTCCGACCTGGTCGTCTACAGCCACGCGTTCGGTACCGCGGCGAGCGCGCAATACCCCGCGCCCGGCTTCGACAAGGTCGAGAAGTCGTACCTGACGCCGTTGCCGAAGGGCGACACGCCGGCGGGCTGGGACCGGATGGCGATGCTCCAGTACGGCACCTTCCCGCCGGCCTTCACCGCCGGGGTCACCCGGGCCGCCGTCCTGGATCAGCTCGCCAAGGACCCGAAGAAGAACTTCGACGGCCCCGCGTCCGACGCGGCCGCGCTTGACCTTCCGCAGGACACCGTCACCCTCGCCCTGCAGAGCCTCTCCACCAACCCCGAGGCGACCCGCTCGGCGTTCGGCGGCATGGGCCAGGACGGCAACAAGACCGACCTGGCGGGCAACCTCAAAACCCTGACCTCGTACGTCAACGCGAAGGACGACCCCGCTCTCCTCGCCGCCTTCAAGACCGACCTCACCGCGGGTTCCGGCGACCGCTCCACCCAGGGTCCCTACGGCTCCTACGACGCCCCCACGTCGCACACCGCGGCCGAGGTGGACTTCGCCACCACCGCGCTGTCCACGCTCTCGCAGTCGAAGGTCCACTACAGCGACTACCAGGACTACATCACCGCCACCTTCACCTACTACGGCCCCCTCACCGACGCCGACCCCGCCCAGGCCGGCACCCAGGACGCCAACCTGCTGCACCTGGCCACCTCCGCCGACCCGAACTGGCCGGTGACCCGCCCCGCGATCCAGTCCGTGGCCACCGACGCGGAGAAGAACAAGAACGATGTCCCGTTCATGAAAGGCTTCTACACCAACGGCGGCGCCGGCTTCGAAGCCAACGTCGCCAGCACCCTGCACGCCGAAGACGGCACCCACAACGGCACCGTCCTCAGCGCCGACTCCACCAAGATCCTCGCCGACTTCGGCGACAACCTCGCCGCCGCGACCAAGCTCCACACCACCGGCGACCTGCCCGACGTCACCTCGACCTTCACCGACCCCCAGGACATGTGGTCCGCCGCCATGCTCGTCAAGTACGGCCCGAGCGGCGACAAATGGGACCCCGCCTTCCTCAGCGCCGTGAGCGACGCCACCCTGCGCTGGGGCACGAAGCACCAGGTGATGCCGAAGTTCCAGGCCGCGAGCCCCAACGGCGTGTGGAGCAACTGGATGGAGGACCCGCAGGACCCCTGGTACGGCGAACTGGGCCTGTACAACAACTACCCCCAGATGACGTTCGACCAGGAGATGAAGAACACCCAGATCATCGCCGACAACGACCCCCGGCTGGCTCTGCTCTCCAAACTCGGTGACAGCCCCGCCGCCTCCCGTGACCTCCTCTCCGGAGGCGACGGAAAGTTCGCCGCCCAGCAACTGGTCAACGAGCAGTGGCAACTTCCGCTCGGAAACGGCGACAACTCCCAGTTCCCCGCCAAGGTCATCGTCGCGGCCACCCAGCGGGGCAGCGGCGACAAAGCCACCGACCTGGCGGCGACGCAGGCCGCGGCGAACGTCTTCCAGGCCGGCCTGGAGGACTACAAGCCGGGCCGCGATCTCATGAAGGACGGCACGGCCACGCTGCCGCCGAAACTGGGAGTCGCACTCGCGGTGGCCGCGGGGGCGTACGTGCCGGACTTCGCCGACGCCACGGCCAATGGCGGTAAAAGGATGAATCCGGGATTCACCGCAGGTCTTGATGGTGACGGAGTACCGTCCATCAACACCAATCCCACGGCGATGAACCTCCTCTTCCAGGACTTCATGGACGGCAACACACAGGCCGCTGGTGTATTCCAGGCGGCAGTACACGCCGACATGACGCAGATCGCAACCGCCTATCATGGCGATGCGGACCCCGGCGAGAAATACCCCACCGACGACCCCAGGGCCAAGAGCGATCTGACGGACCTGGGGCGGTTGGACGGCGCCATCAACAACGCCATGAGCAACCTCAAGTACCAACCCGCGCAGAAGGCCGACGAGCAGGCCAACCGGAACGCCATGTACGCATGGATCGCGGGGGGGATGTTGAGCCCCCTGATCATCACCCCGGGCGAGGCAACGGTCCCCTTGAAGGCGCTGATGACGGGCGTCAGCATGGCCAACGGCGGTGGATCGGCCTGGCTCTCCTACCAGTTCTCCACGTCACACGCGGACGCGGTCGACGCCGCCGCACAGAAGACGGACTACCAGGAGCAGCAGTATCTGAAGATTCCTGTCTTCAATGGACTGCTCGCCGCCGGAGCCATCAAGGAGCGGCCGCCCAATTCCTCGTGGTTCCATGACGGAAAAGTGACCATCGACAGCTCGGACGACGAGCAGGCATTCGAGGACTGGTGTCAAGGAAACCTCCCGGAGCATGAGTTCAAGCTGCTCAACAACATCTCCACCTATGCCAAGTCCGGCTATGGTGAGTCGACGGAGAAGCGCACGGACAATACGGGCTACCTGGGTAATTGACCGATTCGGGAGTCCACTGCGCTCGATCAAGGGGAAGTAATGGCAGGCGGCGGGACGGCGGCGCGTGGACGGCGGACGACCACGAGGACACGGGCGGCGCTCCTGGCCGGGGTGATCGGGTTGGTCGGGGCCGCGGGGTGCGGCGGGAACGGGGCGCCGGCGCGGCCGAAGGTCGGGCAGGCGGTGACTTTCGGGCACTTCACGCAGAGCACCCCCGCTGACAACGTCCTGTCGGACCCGTTCAGTGGCGGGCCACTGGGGTTCGCGACCGGACCGGACGGGGACGTCTACCTGCTCAACTCCCCCACACTGGCCCGGCTGAGCAAGGACGGGAAGACGGCCGACATGCTCGCGATCAGCGACAAGTTCGGCGGCGGACCCGAGCCGCGGGGGACGGTGGCGATGCCGGACGGCTCACTGCTGGTCGGGTACGACGGCGAAGTACTGCACGTGGACCGGGACGATGAACTCTCCGTCCTGGCCGGCCACAGCACCGCCCGGCGCGCGGACGAAGCCGCCGCCCCGGCGCACGCCACCGCCGCAACGGTGCACTTCACCCAGGGCGTCACCCCCGTCGGCGTCACCCGCGCCGGCGCCGTCGTCATCGCCGACGGCCGCACGCTGTGGTCCATGACCTCCGGGCAGTTGACCCGGATCTACCAGCGCCCGCCCGCGACCCACGACGCCGACAACACCATCAACGGGCCGCGGTCCGCCGTCGCCCCGGACGGCACGACCTTCATCGCACCCACCCAGGGCAGCGGAACCACCGCGCTCGGCAAGGTCCAAACGGTCTCGCCCGACGGCAATCCGGCTGCCCTGCACCTGCCCGCGAGCCTGCCCGGTGTCAAGGGCCCGCTCGCCACCCTGTCCACCTTCTGGCTCACCACCGACGGCGCCGATGGACTCTACGTCCACGCGGTACGCACCGACTCCGGCGCCTCGCACGGCGACTACATCCTCCATCTCCATGGCGGCCAGGCCGAGTTGATCGCATCAGGTGGCGGAGGTGACGCACCGGCGGACGCGTCGTGCCGGGCCGGGGTCGGCAAACCCGTCGACGCCAAACACTTCCCCTGCCCCCTGCCCAACGCCGTCAGCTACCACGACGGCACCCTCACCCTGGCCGGGGGAGAGCCGTACGCCGTGAAGGTGATCGTGAGGTAGAAGTACGGGAAGCCCGGTTCGGAACTGCGCTGCGAGCTGGGGCAATGCGAAGATCGTCAGTGGCAACTGGCCTGAATTGGATGGTTGTTGGTGAGGGGAGCAGTTGTAAAGGCGGGGCTCGTGAGGGCTGCGCGTGCACGGAGGAGGACCGCGACGGCGGTCGGGGCGGTCTTGGTCGGGGCGGCACTGCTGACGGGGTGCGGCGGCGTGCGCGGGAAGACCGTGACGGCTGTCGTAGCGGTGACTCTGCTCGGGGCGGCCGCGTGCGGCGGGCACGCCGGGCCGCCGGGGCCGCCGAAGGCCGGGCAGGCGCGGGTGATCGGGCAGACGACGGCGGGCGGGGGACGTCGGTCCGGAGGCGTCGGACGGTACACGGGACGTGGCCGCGGGTCCGGGCGGGACGGTGCAGGTCGACACCGGGGAGTACCTGGTGCGGCTCGGCACGGACGGGAGGTTCACGGACGTCTCCGGGCAGCAGAGCGGCCGTCCGGCGCCGGAGGATCGGAGCCTGAGCGGGGTCGTGGTCCGTGGTGACCCTGCGCCCTTCGCCGGGGTGGGGGCGGGTCAGCGGTTCACGGACTGGATCTCCCGCACGGTGACCTCCTGCGGGGTCCCGAACGTCCCGGTCGGCAGCGCCTTCGGCACGGTCTGCCCGGTCCCGGTCCAGCTGATCTTCCACGTCACCGTCGCGGTGAGCTGATACGAGCCCCCGTCGGTGGACCGCAGATACGTCACCCCGCACGGCGGGTCGCCCTTCGCCCCGTCGGTGTACTTCACGCCCAACGTCCCGTCGGCACCGGCCTTGCACGTACCCGACGCCGGGAAGAGCCGCGCGTCCGACGTCCCCGGGTCGATGTGCAGGCTCACCGGGGTCGCGGTCGTCGTCGCCTCGATGTTGTAGTCCGGGAGGTACGCCCGCACCGACACCGGGTGGAAGTCCACGCCGTCCATCCACACCCACGTGGGCAGGTTCACGGTCTGCGTCCCCGTGGGATTCGTCTGCGCGGTGCCCTGCGGGATCAGGATCTGCTCGTACGCCAACTCGGCGAGGATCGCGGGGGTGACCGCGTTCTTGTGCGCCGGCGGCGGCGCCTCACCGATCGACACCCAAAAGGGTTCGTCGTTGCAGGAGTTAGCACCGGGCATCCCGCCGTTCTCCGGCGGCGAGTAGCCCTGCCAGAAGTACCCCTTGCCCTGCTGGTCCAGGTTGAAGTCCTTGTACGGCTTCCCCTTGACGTACCGGTCCTTCTGCTGGTTCTTCCAGTCCTCGCTGGGCGAGTCCTCGGCCCACACCTTCTCCGACTCGGACTTCATGTCCTTCGGCGAATACGTCGGCTGATACCAGCACGCGGGCGGCGACCAGTTCCCGGTCGGCGTCAGCGGCCCGACGCCACCGCCGCCGCTGGAAGTGCCGTTCTTGGACTTGTCGTACTGGACACCGGCGGTTGCGGAGATCGTCCCTTTACTGGGATCGGCGCTGCCTCCGGGCGGCGGAGATCCCACGTTGCCCTTGCCTCCGCGGTCGTCGGCTGCCGCGGGTGTGCAGAGCAATATCAGGCTGACCGCCGAGGCCAGAGCGGCTCCGACACGTTTCCGTCCTATGGCTGGCACTGCTTTGACCCCCTGTACGAGCTGATGTTGTCGGTCTGCCAGACGCCCTGCGCGTTCTTCTTCATGTGCGCGTTGTACAGGACATAGCTGTTCGCGGAGGTCGGCGTGTGTTTGGTCGGCTTGTTGGGGTTCGTGATGTAGGACTTGCTCTCGTCGGAGCAGTAGATCACCGCCGCCGTTCCACCACCGAGTTCGGTGACCTTCCGGTCGAAGAACCGCGTGGTCCCGGCCCATTTGGAGCTGTCCTCGATATAGCCGTTGACGAAGGTAAGGGCCAACTCCATGGCCTTGCCAGTGTTGTAATAGGGCAACGCCTTGGTCTTCACCGTCCCTTTGAAGATCGCCTCATCGAGCGACCGCACCATGTCCGCATTGTCCGCCAGGATCGCGTCCTTCGTCGCGTCCCCCGAGTGCTGGTCCTCGAACACGTCATGCGCGTCGGACGGAAACGTGATCGTCGGACGGCCGGCGGCGGCAGCCGACGTCGAGGGCGAGGCGGGCGCCGCCGCAGACGTGGACGGCGAACCGCTTGCCGTCTGCTTGATCGTGTCGTGCTTCTTCGAACCGCCACAGCCGGACAGCAGCAGGGCGGTGGACGTCGTCACGCAGACGGCAACGAGCGCGATCGGTGCGCGCATGGTCAACAGGCTCCCGTTCATTCGACGGACGCCGTCGAACCGGACCCAACGCACTCGTGTACATGCGTCCCGCCCGCGGCCCCCTGGCACTTGGCACCCACAGTACCCAACCCTGTACGCGCCGCAAGTGGCGGTCCGTTACCGGGCCGAGCACCCCTGCCGCGTCGCGGTGGACGGCGTGGCCGTCTCCCCCGCGCGACCAGCCTGAGAGACCGCACATCGGGCCGAGCCGGGTTGTCAGGCCGGATAGGCGTGCGTCTGGGCGGTCTTCACCGCGGCCCAGACCTCCGCGCCCTCGCGCAGGTCGAGTTCGGCGACCGCGGGCGCGGTCAGGTCGGCGGCCAGCGGCAGGCCGTCGTCCGCGCCGGCCAGCGCGATCCGGAACTGCGCGCCGTGCGACTCCATGCCGGTGATCCGGGCCCGCCAGGCGTTGCGGGCGCCGGCGTCGGGGCGCTGCCGGTGCAGGGTGACCGCGCTGGGCGGGAACGCCACGAACGCCGGGCCGGTCAGCTCCTCGGTGCCGGTCAGGGCGAACCGCGGCCCGATCCGGACCAGATGGCCGTCGGCCTCGCCCCGGTACAGGTTCAGGCCGACCAGCCGGGCGATGTACTCGGTGCGCGGGTGGCGGGCGATCTCCGCGGGCGTGCCCTGCTGCACCACCGTGCCGTGCTCGACCACCACCAGCCGGTCGGCGAGCACCATCGCGTCCAGCGGGTCGTGCGTGACCAGCACCGCGACCGCCTCGAACGCGGCCAGGTGGCGGCGCAGTTCGGCGCGCACGTCCAGCCGGGCGCCGGCGTCCAGCGCGGCCAGCGGTTCGTCGAGCAGCAGCAGCCGCGGGGCGGTGGCCAGCGCCCGGGCCAGCGCGACCCGCTGGGCCTGGCCGCCGGACAGCCGGCGCGGTTTGACGTGTGCGTGGTCGGCCAGGCCCATCCGGTCCAGCAGGCCGGCGGCGAGCGCGCGCGCCTCGGACCGGGTGGCGCCGTGGCAGCGCGGCCCGAACGCAACGTTGTCCAGGGCGCTCAGGTGCGGGAAGAGCAGGTAGTCCTGGAAGATCACGCCGACCGGGCGGCGCTCGGGCGCGACCCGCACCCGCCGTTCGGGCTGCTCCAGCACCCGCCCGTCCAGCCGTAGTTGCCCTTGCGTCAGCTCGGTCAGCCCGGCCAGGGCGCGCAGCGACGTGGTCTTGCCCGCGCCGTTCGGGCCGAGCAGCGCCAGCACCTCGCCGGGGGCCGCGGACAGTTCCACGTCGAGCCGGAAGGTCCCGCGGTCCACCACGAGATGGGCGTCGAGACCGGTCTCCTCGCCGCCCTCGCCGTTCGCCCTCCTAGAGCTCGCACCGCTCGCGCTCGTAGGGCTCGCACCGCTCGTCCTGGTACCGCGTCCGCTGCCCCCGCTCATACCGCGCCCGCCCCCGTCCAGCGCTCGCGCAGGCCGGCGAGGACCGTGATGGAGACCGCGAGCAGCACCAGGCTCAGCGCGACGGCCGCGTCCGGGTCGTCCTGCAGGGCCAGATAGACCGACAGCGGCATGGTCTGGGTGCGGCCGGGGAAGCTGCCGGCGAAGGTGATCGTCGCCCCGAACTCGCCGAGCGCGCGCGCCCAGGCGAGCACCGCGCCGGCCGCGACCCCGGGCGCGATCATCGGCAGCGTGACCCGGCGGAAGGCGGTGAAACGGGACGCGCCCAGCGTCGCCGCGGCCTCCTCGTACCGGCTGTCGGCGGCCCGTAGCGTGCCCTCCACGCTGATCACGAGGAACGGCATCGCCACGAACGCCTCCGCGACCACCACCCCGGCCGTGGTGAACGGCAGGGTGATCCCGAACCACGAGTCGAGCCACTTGCCGACGATCCCGTTGCGGCCGAGCGCCAGCAGCAGCGCCACACCGCCGACCACCGGCGGCAGCACCAGCGGCAGCGTGACCAGGGCCCGGACGATCCGGCGGCCGGGGAAGCGGGTCCTGGCCAGCAGCCAGGCCAGCGGCACCCCGAGCACCAGCGCCACGACCGTCGCCGAAGTCGCCGTCTCCAGCGACAGTCGCAGCGCCTGCCACACCGCGGAGCTGGTCAGCAGGTCGGGCATGCCCCGCCAAGGGGCCCGCACCAGCAGTGCCAGCAGCGGCACCAGCAGGAACGCCAGGCCGATCACGGCGGGCAGCAGCAGGGGCAGCGGGACGGCGCCACCCCCGCCGCGCGGGCGCCGCGGCCGGGACAACCGCCCCGGCGGCTTGGCGCCCGCGTTCTTCACCGCGGGGCTCACGGGTTGAGGAAGCCCGCCTGGGTGAGCACCTTCTGGCCCTCGGCGGACTTCACCAGGGCGATGAAGGCCGCCGCGCCGTTCGGGTTCGGCGCGCCCTTCAGCGGCGCGATCGGGTAGGCGTTGATCGCCTGCGCCGACTCGGGGAAGTTCACGCCCTGCACCTTGCCGCCCGCGCTCTTGACGTCGGTCCGGTAGACCACCGCCGCGTCGGCCTCCTTCAGCTCCACCTTCGTCAGCGCGGACTTCACGTCCTGCTCGTACGACTTCGGGGTGAGCTTGAGGTCGCTGGCGGTCAGCGCCTTCTGCGCGGCGGCGCCGCACGGCACCGTCTTGGCGCACAGCACCACCGAAAGGCCGGACCTGGTGAGGTCCTTGAGGGTGCGGATCTGCTTCGGGTTGCCCGGCAGGGTGGCGATCTCCAGCTGGTTGCGGACGAAGTCGGTGGGCGTGCCGGCCGCGTCACCCTTGTCGGTGACGGTCTTCATGGTGGCCGGGCTGGCCGCCGCGAACACGTCGGCGGGGGCGCCGCCGGTGATGCTCGCCGCGAGCTGGTCGCTGCCGCCGAAGCTGAAGACCACCTTCGTGCCGGGGTACGCCTGCTGGAAGTCCTTGCCGAGCGCCGTGAAGCTCTCCTTCAGCGACGCCGCCGCGAACACCACCACGGTGCCGGAGACCTTCTGCTGCGCGCCGGTGGCCGAGGCACCGGAGGACGGGGTGTCCGACGACTTCGACTTGTCCGAGGAGGACGAGGAGCAGGCGGAGAGCGCGAGCAGCAGCGCGGCGCCGCCGGCCACCGCGCACAGGCCGCGGGACCGTGCGTAACGGGTGGTCCGGGCGGACCGTATACCTCGGGTGGTCACAGAAACTCTCCCTCTCCGCGGCGCCGCCGGACGCGGGCACAGGCACGATGATAGTTCCGCATCTGCCAGGAGAAAGTCTGCTGTGGCATTGCATAATCCAAACAACCGGCGGCCCCACCTTTGCTTGTGCGATCGCACGACGACCGCGTCGGGTCAGGTGGGGCCGCCGTCTCACGGCCTCGCTCTCCGCACGGGCCGCGGTCTCACGGCCTCGCTTTCCGTACAGGCCGCCGACTCACGGCTCGAACCGGTAGCCCATGCCGGGCTCGGTGACGAAGTGCCGGGGCCGGGTCGGGTCGTCCTCCAACTTGCGGCGCAACTGCGCCATGTAGACCCGCAGGTAGTTCGTCTCCGTCCGGTAGGACGGCCCCCACACGTCCCGCAGCAACTGCTTCTGGCTGACCAGCCGGCCCGGGTTGCGGACCAGGGCCTCCAGCAGATGCCACTCGGTGGGGGTCAGCCGGACGTCCACCCCGTGCCGGGTCGCCTTCTTCGCGGCCAGGTCCACGGTGAAGGCCGCCGTCTCCAGGCGGGCGGCCGCCGGCCCCTGCTCCTGGTCGGGGGGGCGC
>NZ_JACEGK010000051.1:0-22405 GCF_056859195.1 Streptomyces sp. NH27 | reverse complement strand
GGAGGGGGGCGCCCCGGGGTAGGGGTGTGTGCACCCACTGTGAGGACGGAGGCCCGATGGACCGGGTACGGCTGGCCGGGTTGTACGGGGTGGACGTGACGTACCGCCCGACCGCGGATACGGAAGTGCCCGTCCCGCAGGAGACGATCGTGGCCGTGCTGGCGGCGCTCGGGGTGGACGCGAGCACGCACTGCGCGGTGAAGGACGCGCTGGCGGCGTACGAGCGGCGCGAGTCGCATCGGCTGCTCAACCCGTGCACGGTGCTGCGGGCCGGGCACGGCACCCTCGACACGGTCCGGGCCCGGCTGCCGCGCGGCACCCGGCTGACCGTGACCACCCGCACCGGCGAGCCGCTGTCCGCCACCCCGACCACGCCAGGGCGCTATCTGCTGCGCGCCACGACGTCCGACGGGCGCGGCGCGACCGGCGACCTGGTGGTGGCGCCGGAGCGGCTGCCCGGCCCGCCGGAGCGCACGTTCGGCTTCATGGCGCAGTTGTACTCCACGCTGTCGTCGCGTTCGTGGGGCATGGGCGACCTCGCGGACCTCGCCGACCTCGCCGCGTGGTCGGGCCGCACCCTGGGCGCGGGCTTCGTACAGATCAACCCGCTGCACGCGGCCGTGCCGGGCCGCCCCACCGACCCCTCGCCGTACCGCCCGTCCTCGCGCCGCTTCCCCGACCCGGTCTATCTGCGGGTGGAGGAGATCCCCGAGTACGCCTACCTGTCGGCCCGGTCGCGCGAGCAGGCCGCGGAGCTGCTGCGCGAGGCCGCCGGACTGCGCGACGAGGTGCTGCTCAAGGACGCGCTGATCGACCGGGACGCAGTGTGGGCGCTGAAGTCGCGGGCGCTGGAGCTGCTGCGCACGGTGCCGCCGAGCCCGGGCCGCCGGGCCGCGTACGCCGACTTCCTCGCCGAGCAGGGCCAGGCGCTGGACGACCACGCCACCTGGTCGGCGCTGGCCGAACTGCACGGCCCGGACTGGCACGGCTGGCCGCCCGGGCTGCGCGACCCGCGCTCGCCGCAGGTGGCGCGGGCCCGCAGCGAGTTGATGGAACGGGTGGACTTCCACTCCTGGCTGACCTGGCTCACCGACGGCCAGCTCGGGGCGGCGCAGCGGGCCGCGCGGGACGCGGGGATGGCGGTCGGGGTGGTGCACGACCTGGCGGTGGGCGTGCACCCGGCCGGTTCGGACGCCTGGTCGATGCAGGACGTGCTGGCCGCGGGCATCTCGGTCGGGGCGCCGCCGGACGCCTTCAACTCCCGCGGTCAGGACTGGGGGCTGCCGCCGTGGCGGCCGGACGCGCTGGCGGCGACCGGCTACGCGCCGTACCGCGACCTGATCGCCCGGATGCTGCGGCACGCCGGGGGCCTGCGGATGGACCATGTGATGGGCCTGTTCCGGCTGTGGTGGGTGCCGCAGGGCCGGCCGCCGACAGAGGGCACCTACGTCAGGTACGACGCGGAGGCGATGCTCGGGCTGCTGGCGCTGGAGGCGTACGAAGCGGGCGCGGTGGTGATCGGCGAGGACCTGGGCACCGTGGAGCCGGGGGTGCGGGAGGAGTTGGCCGACCGGGGCGTGCTGGGCACGTCCGTGCTGTGGTTCGAGCGGGACTACTCCGGGGCCGCCCCGGACCGGCGGCCGCTGCCGCCCTCGGCGTGGCGGGAGTCGTGCCTGGCGACGGCGACCACGCACGACCTGCCGAGCACCGCGGCCCGGCTGACCGGGGAGCACGTCGGGCTGCGGCACCGGCTGGGGCTGCTGAGCCGGCCGCTGGAGCAGGAGCAGGAGCAGGACACCGCGGAGGTCGCGGAGTGGATCGCGCTGCTCGGCCGGCTGGGGCTGCTGCCGGAGGGCGCGGCGGACGAGGAGGCGGTGGTGAAGGCGGTGCACCGGTTCCTGGCGCGGACCCCGGCGCGGATGATCGGGGTCTGGCTGCCGGACACGGTCGGCGACCGTCGCCCGCAGAACCTGCCGGGCACGTCCACGGAGTACCCGAACTGGCGGTTGCCGGTGGCCGGGCCGGACGGGCGGCCGCTCACCCTGGAGCAGCTCGCCGCATCACCGCGGCTGCACGCGCTCGCCGACGAGGTACGGCGGGCGCTCGCGACGCGCCCGACGCGCCTGTAGGGCACCCCGCGCGCACGGGGTACGAGTGCGGTCACTACATTGAGTACGTGGACAAGAAGCTCACCAAGAAGGTCGTGCGCGCCGGGGTCGTCACCACCGGTACGACGCTGCTGCTGCTGATGTCGTCCCCCGCCTTCGCCCTGGCGCGCGACGACGGTGACGACCCGGGTTCAGGTCTCAGCGTGCTCCAGACCCTCGGCCTGTTCGTGGCCCTTCCGCTGGTCCTCTTCGGGGTCATCGCCGGGCTGGTCATCGTGACGGACAAGTCCCGCAAGCAGCAAGAGCGCTGAGCACGCGGCAGGACGGCTGAGGCCGGGCGGCCCCGGCCGTCGCTTCCCACGCGTATGCAACCCCCGCCCGCGCCAGGCGCGTCCGGGGGTTCAGTGCTGCCCGGAGCCGCCGGCCTGACCGGCTGACGGTCCCGGCGCACCCTGCGCGCCCTGCGCGCCCGGCAGCCGGGTCTCGGTCGAGGCCAGCAACTGCCGCAGCAGGTCGGCCAGCAGCTCCGCCTGGCTGTCGTCCATGCCGTCGAGCGCGGCCTGTTGCACCTCCAACCCGGCGCCGACCGCCTCGTCGATCACCCCGAACCCGCGCGCGGTGAGCGAGACCCGCAGACTTCGGCGGTCGTCCGGGTCGGGTGAGCGCTCCAGCAGCCCGGCCCGCTCCAGCTTGTCCAGCCGGCCGGTCATCCCGCCGGTGGTCAGCATCAGCGTCGCGGAGAGCTGCCGGGGCGAGAGGGTGTACGGCTCGCCCGAGCGCCGCAGGGTGGCGAGCACGTCGAACTCGCCGCGGCCGATGCCGAACCGGCGGTACTCCTTCTCCATCAGGTCGCCCATCAGCCGCGACAGCCGGTAGATCCGGCCGAACACGGCCATCGCGCGCGTGTCCAGCTCCGGGCGCTCACGGTGCCACTGGCCGGTGATCGCGTCGACGGCGTCGGTTTCCATGCTCCGAGTATCGGCCCGGGGTCGGTCGAAGGCAAGAAAGTAGCTTGGAGGTAAGTTACTTCACGCAAAGTCGCTTGATAATGAGTCACTTATCGCTAATCTACTTACCAACGACTTAGTCTGCGGGGGTTCTGATGCAGCGCAGCAGCACAGGTTCGGCGGCTCGGCCCGGCCAGGAGGCTCGGCGTCGGCCGGGGATACCCGGTGAGCGGGCCATGCTCACCGCGATGGGGGTCGACGCGGTCGGCTCGGGCATGTACGTGCCGTTCAGCCTGGTCTTCTTCCACCACATCACCGGGCTGTCGTTCACCGTGGTCGGTGCGGTGCTCACCGCGGTCGGGCTGGTCGGGATGGCCGCGCTGCCGCTGGCCGGCGCAGCCGTCGACCGCTACGGGGCACGCCGGATGCAACTGCTCCTCTACGGGGTGCGCGGGATCGGCTTCGCGCTCTACCCGTTCGCGACGACGCTGCCGGCCTTCGCCGCCGTCGCCCTCTTCACCGCTTTCGGCGACCGCGCCTTCCCCGCGGTGCAGCAGTCGTGGATCGGCGAGGTCGCCTCCGGCACGGACCGGGACCGGCTCCAGGCCGCGTCACGCGCGCTGCGCAACGGCGGGCTCGGCGCGGGTGCCCTGCTCGCCTCCCTGGCCATCTCGGTCGCCGGTGGCAACGGGTTCACGCTCGCCGCCTGGCTCAACGCGGCGAGCTTCGGACTGGCCGCCCTCCTCGTGTGGGGCGTGCGGGCCGCGGCGCCCACGGCCATGGCTGTGGCCGTGGCCGGTCCTGACACCGCCTCCGCGCCTGCTTCCGCATCGGGCCACCGGCTGCTGGGGCGCGGTCGCGCACGTCAGGACTCGGCGGCGGGCTATCGGGTGGTGCTGCGCGACCGGGGCTTCCTGGGACTGACGGGCGCCAACTTCCTCACCGCGCTGGGGTATTCGGCGCTGCCGGTGATGTTCCCGCTGTTCATCGTCGGCCGGCTGGGGCTGCCGCAGGCGCTGACCGGGGCCGCGTTCACGCTGAACACGGTGCTGTGCGCGGTGGGCGGGGTGGCGGTGGCCGGGGTGGTGCGGCGCCGCGGGGCCCGGCGGACCCGGGCGGCGGCGCTCGGGGCGACCCTGTTCGCGAGCGCGTTCGCCGGACTCGCGCTGCTCGGCACGGTCCGGCCGCACTCCGAATGGGTGCTGTCCGCCGGGCTGTTCGCGCTGGTGGTGCTCTACACGACGGCCGAGACGGTGCACAACCCGGCGTCCGGCACGCTCGCGGTGGCAGCCGCACCCGGTGCGCTGCGCGGCCGCTACATGGCCACGTACCAGCTCTCCTGGTCGCTGGCGAGCACGCTCGCGCCCTCGCTCTTCACCGCGCTGAACGCCGCCGACTCGCGGCTGCCGTGGCTGCTGCTGACCGGAACCGCGCTGTCGGCCGCGGCGCTGCTGGTACGGCTCGAGAACCGGCTCCCCGCGGACGCCGTACGGTTCTCGGCGCCGGCTGCGGCGGCGACGTCCGTCCCGGCGGCGGCCACCGACGGTCCGGCCACTGCCGATCCGGCTACTGCCCCGGCCGCCGCGACTCCCGCGGGCGCCGTCGGCACCTGTGGCTCGGCATCCCGGACCGCCTGATCGGCCGCCGAACGTCGCGTCCTGTTGACCACGTACCCGGCGCACGTGCGGTCCCGCGCCCTTGGAGATTGGAGGGGGCGCGGGACCGCCTGAACGGCTTCCGTGCCGGCTACGTGTGAGGGCGGTTGCCCTTCTCCTGCTTGGGGAAGCTCTGCTCGGTGCCCGGGAGCGTCGGCTTGGGGAGGGTGGCGACCTCGTGCTCGGCCTCGGCGAGCTGCTCCGCGGTGTTGTCGGGCAGGCGCGGCGGCTTCCGGGTCGTGGCGGAGAAGCGGAACGCCGAGGTGAGGTCGCCGAAGGTACGGCGCCGCCACTGGGAGATGTTGGGCTCCTCGACCCCGGTGAAGCGCTCCAGGAACCGCAACGACGAGGTGTGGTCGAACGCCTCGCTCGCCACCCATCCGCCGACCGTCCACGGCGAGATGATGATCGACGGCACCCGGAAGCCCGCGCCGATCGGCAGCCCGTTGATGAACTCGTCCGGCGTGCCGGCCTTCGGGGTGGGCGGCACCACATGGTCGAACAGACCGTCGTTCTCGTCGTAGTTGAGGATGAACGCGGTCTTCGCCCACACCTTCGGGTTGGACGCGATCGCCTCGATCTTGGAGGCGACGAAGTCCGCGCCGGCCGCCGGCAGGTAGTCCGGGTGCTCGGACTGGTAGCTGGTGGGCAGGATCCACGACACGGTCGGCAGCCGGTCGTTGCGGGCGTCGTCCTCGAAGGTGCCCTCGGGCTGGGAGACCATCGCCCGGTCGTGGAGCGGGTCGCCCGGCTTGGCGTCTCGGAACTGCTGGAACTCCGACAGCATGTTGGTGCCGTAGTTGTCGGTCTCCTGGTAGACCCGCCAGTCCACGCCGGCCGCCTGGAGCCGCTCCGCGTAGGTGGTCCAGCGGTACGGGGTCGGCGCCACGTTGCTGATGATCGGGCCGCCCTTGGTGCCGCCCGGGTCGACCGTGCCGGTCATCCAGTACAGCCGGTTCGGCCAGGTCGGGCCCATCATCGAGCAGTAGTAGTTGTCGCAGATGGTGAAGGTCTCGGCCAGCGCGAACTGGAACGGGATGTCCTCGCGCGTGTAATAGCCCATCACGTACGGGCCGTTGGCGCCGTCGGCCGCGCGGTGTGCCGGCAGCCACTGGTCCATCGCGCCGTTGTTCCACGCCTGGTGCTGCACCGCGTAGGCGTGGCTGGTGGAGGGGATCGCCTGGGCGCTGGTGCTCTTGGTGTCCAGGTGGAAGGGGAGCGTGTAGCCGTCGGGGTTCGCGGCGTCCGGCTGGTAGAAGACCGAGCGGCCGGTGGACAGCCGCTTGGCGTGCGGGTCGTTGAAACCGCGCACGCCGGACAGGGTGCCGAAGTAGTGGTCGAACGAACGGTTCTCCTGCATCAGCATGACCACGTGCTCGATGTCGCGCAGCGAACCGCTGCGCGGCGGGCCGGCGGCGACCGCCTTCTGCACGCTCGGCGGAAGCAGCGACAGCGCGGCCGCGCCGCCCACCACACCGGCCGTCGATCCGAGGAGTCTGCGTCGCGTCAACTCGGCCATGAACGTTCCTCCTTGAGCCATCAGTGAGGCACCCGTGCCGAGGCCCCAGGGCACTCTGAACGAAGGAGAGTATGAGCCGATGGGGGTTGCCGGTGAACAAGTGGCCAACGCGCAGGAAGCGGTTGGCCACACCTCTACCCGTGTCACCACTACGCCATTCGCACCACGCCGTGTCGTTCACCTGAGCGCCACGCGATCATCCGAACGTGTCCCATGCGCCTGGCCGCTGACATTCCATCAGCCGAACGCAGACGCAGCGGTGCCCCGGCCGAAAAGGACCGGGGCACCGTGTCGAAGCTCGCGCGCGACGCGCGGCGGGGTCGCGTTACGAAGTCGCCGCGCGCGCCGCGGCCTCGTCGGCGGCCTGCGCCTTCAGGGCCCGCTCGACGCCCGAACGGGACTCCACCACCAGCCGGCGCAGCGCCGGCACCGGCTCGGCCGAAGCCAGCCAGGCGTCGGTCGCGTCCAGCGTCTGCTGCGAGATCTGCAGGGACGGGTAGAGGCCGACCACGACCTGCTGCGCCATTTCGTAGCTGCGCGAGTCCCACACGTCCTTCACCGAGGCGAAGTACCGCTCGACGTAGGGGGCGAGTTGCTCGCGCTGGTCGCTTTGCACGAAGCCGCCGATGACGGCGTCCTGCACCGCGTTGGGCAGCTTGTCCTCCTCGACGACCGACGCCCACACCGCGGCCTTGTTCGCCTCGTCGGGACGGGCGGCGCGGGCCGCGGCGGCGTGCTGCTCGCCGGCCGAGGTGGGGTCGCGGACCAGTTCGGCGTCGATCGCCTCCTCGCCGGCGCGACCGGTCGCGGCCAGCCGGGTCAGCAGCGCCCAGCGCAGCTCGGCGTCCACGGCCAGGCCGTCGAAATCGCGGGTGCCGTCGAGCAGGCCCTGGAGGATGTCGAGCTGCTCGGGGGTGCGGGCGGTGGTGGCGAACGCGCGGGCCCAGGCGAGCTGGTGGTCGCTGCGGGGGGCGGCGGCCTCCAGGTGGTCGAGGGTCGCCTGCGTCCAGCGGGCCACGCCGGTCTCCCGCCACTCCGGCGCCACGTACGCGTCGAGGGCCAGCTTGATCTGGCGGTGCAGGGACTGCACCACGCCGATGTCGCTCTCCTTGCCGATGCCGTGCAGCACCAGCTCCAGGTAGTCGCGGGCGGCCAGTTCGCCATCGCGCGTCATGTCCCAGGCGGAGGCCCACACCAGCGCGCGCGGCAGCGACTCGGCGAAGTCGCCGACGTGGTCGCGGACCACGGCGAGGGACTGCTCGTCGAGCCGGATCTTGGCGTACGACAGGTCGTCGTCATTGAGCAGGAAGACGTCGGGGCGGGGCACGCCTACCAGCTCGGGCACCTCGGTGAGAGCGCCGTCGACGTCCAGCTCGACCCGGCGGGTGCGGACCAGGACGCCGTCCTTGAGGTCATACGCACCGACGGCGATCCGGTGCGGGCGCAGCACCGGCACGCCCTTGGCGCCGGCCGGCAGCTCGGGCGCCTCCTGGCGGACCGCGAAGGAGGTGACGGTGCCGTCGGCGCCGATCTCGATCTCCGGCCGCAGCACGTTGATACCCGCGGTCTCCAGCCACGCCTTCGACCAGGACTTCAGGTCCCGCCCGGAAGTCTCCTCCAGCGCGCCGAGCAGGTCCGACAGCCGGGTGTTGCCCCACGCGTGCCGCTTGAAGTACTGCTGCACACCCGCGAAGAACTCGTCCATGCCGACGTAGGCGACGAGTTGCTTGAGGACGGAGGCACCCTTGGCGTAGGTGATGCCGTCGAAGTTGACCAGGACGTCTTCCAGGTCGTTGATCTCCGCCATGATCGGGTGGGTGGAGGGGAGCTGGTCCTGGCGGTAGGCCCAGGTCTTCATGCTGTTGGCGAAGGTGGTCCAGGAGTGCGGCCACTTCGAGCCGGGGGCGTGCGCCTGGCAGGCGATGGAGGTGTAGGTGGCGAACGACTCGTTGAGCCAGAGGTCGTTCCACCACTCCATGGTGACCAGGTCGCCGAACCACATGTGGGCCAGCTCGTGCAGGATCGTCTCGGCCCGCAACTCGTAGGCCGAGTCGGTGACCTTGGAGCGGAAGACGTACTGGTCGCGGATGGTGACCGCGCCCGCGTTCTCCATCGCGCCCGCGTTGAACTCCGGGACGAAGAGCTGGTCGTACTTGGCGAACGGGTACGGGTGGGCGAACTTCTCGTGGAACCAGTCGAAGCCCTGCCGGGTGACGGCGAAGATCTCCTCGGCGTCCAGGTGCTCGACGAGCGACGGGCGGCAGTAGACGCCGAGCGGCACGCTGCGGCCGCCCTCGCCCTCCCAGGTGCTGTGCACCGCTGCGTACGGACCGACGATGAGCGCCGTGATGTACGACGAGATGCGGGGGGTGGGCTCGAAGACCCAGACGCCGTCGGCGGACGGCTCGGGCGTCGGCGAGTTCGACACGACGGTCCAGCCGGAGGGCGCCTTGACGGTGAAGGCGAAGCTGGCCTTGAGGTCGGGCTGCTCGAAGCTGGCGAAGACCCGCCGCGCGTCCGGCACCTCGAACTGCGTGTACAGATACGCCTGCTTGTCGACCGGGTCGACGAAGCGGTGCAGGCCCTCGCCGCTGTTGGTGTACGCGCAATCGGCGACGACCCGCAGCTCGCTGGGACCGGCGGGCAGTTCGTCGAGCGCGATCCGGGAGTCGGCGAAGACCTGTGCCGGGTCCAGCGGCGTCCCGTTGAGCACCACTTCGTGCACGGCGGGGGCGACCAGGTCGATGAAGCTCGACCCGGGCTCGCTCGCCTCGAAGCGCACGGTGGTGACCGAGCGGAAGGTCCCTCCGTCCTGGGCGCCGCGCAGGTCCAGCTCGATGTCATACGCGTCCACGGTGAGCAGGCGCGCACGCTCCTGTGCCTCCACACGCGTGAGGTTCGTACCAGCCACGACGGCCCTCTCCTTCGCTACGGAACTTGTCGACCGGATCGATCCGGATATCGATCACCCGGGTCCCGCTCACCGGATCTCCCCCGATGGCGTGACCATCCTCGCACGTCTGCCTGTTCACCCGCGGAGCCCCTGTGGATAACTCACGGGCGGTGTCCCGGACACTTCCCCGTACGGCTCCCGGGCCGTCTTCCCGGGCGCTTCCCGAGCGCTTCCCGGACACTTCCCGGGCGGCCGCGGGGCGGGGCGGAGGCGGCGCGAGCGCCCGGACCGGGTGTCCGATCGGCCTTCCCCACCCGGACGTTGACCCGCCATCCGCACGACGGGTGTCGCGTCGACGTGGCGGATGCCGCCGGCGCGTTCCGTGTGTCGCGATCATGCTGCCCGCTTGTCACGGGGTTGTCGCGGCCGGGCCCGAGCGCAACCGGCCCGGGTCCCGCGTTCCTCCATGAGTGCAGAAGGGTCCGCACCGTGTGGGCCGGTATCCGATCTACGGAGTAGCAATGCGCAGCAGCAAGAGGCTCTCGGTCATCGCTCTGGTCGCCGTGGCCGCCGGGCTGTCCCTGACCGCCTGCGGCCCCGACGACTCCAGCGCTTCCGGCACCACGTCGCCGTCCAGCGCGACCGGCGCGACATCGGCGCCCAGCGCCGCGGGCAGCCAGGACAGCTCCTCCGTCAGCGGTTCCACCGGTGCCACCGGCAACAGTTCCAGCGGCTCCAACGGTTCCGGCGGCAGCGGCTCCAGCAGCACGGGCGGAGGCTCCAACTCCTCGAACTCCGGTTCCTCGAACTCCGGTTCCGGCTCCAGCAGCATGTGCAAGACCTCGAACCTCTCCATCTCGGCCGTACACGGCCCCTCGGGAGAGGGAATGGAGCTGGTCAACTTCACGAACATCGGCCAGAGCTCCTGCACGATGCACGGCTTCGCCGGCGTCACCCTGGAAGGCAAGGGCGGCCAGTCCGTCGACGTCCCCCGCCGCGACCCCGACAACACACCCACCATCAAGCTGGCCCCGGGCGAGGGGAACGGCTTCTCCCTGTATTACGCGCTCAACGACAGCAGCGGCGGCTACACGTACACGACCTTGGTCGTCACGCCGCCCAACGAGACCCACTCCAAGGCCCTGAGCGTGTCGATCGACGTCCCCGTCGCCAACCCGGACCAGAGCTTTGCGAACAAGGAGATGCAGATCTACGCGGTCGGCACCACCAGGTAGCGGACGGAGCTGCCCCGCACGCAGTGAGTGAGTACCGCACCGTCTTCCGACCCGACACCCAGGCCGAGCTCCGGAAGGTCCCGCGGAGCATGGCGCTGCGCATCCTCGCCAAGCTGACGGAACTGGAGAGCGACCCGCTCGGGTTCGGTACCACCGCTCTTGTCTCCCAGCCGGAGCGCCGCCGTCTGCGGGTGGGCGACTATCGGATCATCTACACCCTCGACAACGGCGACTTGATCGTGTGGGTCGTGCACGTCGGGCACCGGTCCACCGTCCACGACACCTGAGCGGCAGCGATCCGACCGGCCGGGTGCGCTGATCCAACCGGCGAAAGTGCCCCACACCCACGAGTTTTCACAGGTCGGGGCACTCTCGAAAACACGAAAGCCCGGATCTCAGGCTGATATGCCGTCGATCCGGGCCAGGGCGTCATCCGCGCCGAAGGGTTGCAGGTATGGCAGCCACCTCGGGTCCCGATGTCCGGTCCCGATGATCCGCCAGGCCAGGCCCGACGGTGGGGCCGGTTGATGGCGCAGCCGCCACCCCAGCTCGGCGACATGGCGGTCGGCCTTGACGTGGTTGCAGCGTCTGCACGCCGCCACCACGTTGTCCCAGGCGTGCTGGCCGCCTCGGCTGCGCGGGATGACGTGGTCGACGCTGGTGGCGGCGGCCCCGCAGTACGCGCACTTGCCGCCGTCGCGGGCGAACAGCGCCCGGCGGGTCAGCGGCACCGTGCCCCGGAAGGGGACGCGTACGAATTTGGTGAGTTTCACGACACTCGGCGCGGGCAGCGCCTGGGTCTCGCTGTGCAGGTAGGCGCCGGATTCCTCCAGGCACACGGCCTTGTTGTTGAGCACGAGGATGAGTGCGCGGCGAAGCGGTACGACGCCGAGCGGCTCGTACGACGCGTTCAGGACCAGGACATGCGGCACGGATGCCTCCTTTGGCGCCGGCGACGCGTGGCTCGCGCCGGGACGATCTGGCCTCAGTCTCTCCGGAATGCGGTGCACCGCGCCACCATGCCCGGGTAACGGACCGAAGGTGTTTTGGACCACACTTCTGCTCCTCCCATCTCACTCCCCCAGGTGTGGCAACGCCGCCTCACCCTCCATACATCCCCCGCTCAGTGCCCTTCCGCCCCTCCAACGTGCAACGGAACGACATCGTTCACACGTTTTTCGCGCCGCTAGATTGGAGCCTTCGCCCCCCTACGGAGGTCCCGTACGTGTCCAGCCCGACGCCGCAGCCCCAGAACACCCTGCCTTTCACCGACGTACCCCGTTCGGCGGCACAGGCCAGCAGCTGGGTCGACGACAACTGGGCGAACTGGCTCAGCTCGGGTCTGCGCATCCTGCTGATCGTCGCGATCGCGGTCGTACTCCGTTCGGTGGTACGCAAGACGATCAGCCGCCTGATCGAGCGGATGAACCGGGGTGCCGAGGTCGCCGCGAACACCGCGCTCGGCGGCCTGCTGGTCAACGCGGAACGGCGCAGGCAGCGCAGCGAGGCGATCGGGTCGGTGCTGCGCAGCGTGGCGTCGTTCCTGATCCTGGGCACCGCGGCGCTGACCGTACTGTCCGTACTGAAGATCAACCTGGCGCCGCTGCTGGCCAGCGCGGGTGTGGCCGGGGTAGCGATCGGCTTCGGCGCCCGCAACCTCGTGACGGACTTCCTCTCCGGCGTCTTCATGATCCTGGAGGACCAGTACGGCGTGGGCGACGTCATCGACGCGGGGGTGGCGTCCGGCACGGTGGTGGAGGTCGGCCTGCGGGTCACGAAGCTGCGCGGCGACGGCGGCGAGATCTGGTACGTCCGCAACGGCGAGGTGAAGCGGATCGGCAACCTCAGCCAGGGCTGGGCCACCGCCGTGGTGGACGTGCAGGTCGGCGCGGGCGAGGACCTGGAGCGGGCGAGTGGGGTGATCGCGGCGACCGCCGACGAGATGGCCAAGGAGTCGCCGTGGGACGAGCGGCTGTGGGAGCCGGTGAAGGTGCTCGGCCTGGAGTCGGTCGGCGCGGACTCCGTCGTGGTGCAGGCCCAGGCCCGCACGATGCCCGGGCAGGCCGCGAATGTCTCCCGCGAGCTGCGCTGGCGGATCAAGCACGCGTTCGTCCGTGAGGGCATCGGGATCACCGGCGGCCCGGCCGTCCCGGTGCCGGCCCAGTCCGGCGGCGCGGAGGACGGCCCGGCCACGGCAGCTGCCCCTACAGGTGCCGCGGAGGCGGGCGACCCCCGGGGAGGGAACGAATGAGCACCGACGCCATGGCCGGGAGCACGGACGGGACGGCCGCGGACCCGGTCATACGACGCTCGGCCACACGCCCGGCCGCGGATTCCGCCGCCGGCTGGTCACTGCGCCCCGCGACGCCGGCCGACGTCGAGACGGTGGCCGAGCTGAAGGTCGCGGTCATGCGCGCGGACCTGGAGCGGCTCGGACGGTACGACGATCACCGGGCACGGCAGCGGGTGCGGGACGGCTTCTCGCAGAAGTACACCTCGCTCATCATGGTGGGCTCCGACGTCGCCGGGTCCGTCACCTTCCGCCCCACCGACGACGGCTCGCGCGTCCTCGAACACTTCTACCTCGCACACCGCCACCAGGGCCACGGGCTGGGCACCGCGGTACTGCGCTCCCTCCTCGCCCAGGCCGACGCGGAGCGCGCCACCACCCGCCTGATCGTCCTCCAGGGCAGCACCGCCCGCCGCCTCTACGAGCGCCACGGCTTCACCGTCGGGTCCGAGGACCCGATCGACGTGTTCATGGCGCGCCCACCTGCGCTCAGCGAGGCGGCGCGCCCTTCGAGGGGATGAGGCCGGTGCTGATGGTCATCGGGTTGTCGGTGAAGGCGTTCAGGTAGAGGTGCTGGTGCGGGGGGAAGGCGCGGTAGCCGCCGGGGGGTGTGAGGCGGTAGGTGGTGGAGGTGTGCGGGCGGAGGGTGTGGGGGCCGGACTGGATGGTCCACCAGCCGGAGGAGCCCTGGCCGCTGCGGGACGCGAAGTGCGGGGTCAGCGTGGTGGAGCCGTTGTTGGTCACCTGGACGGTCACGGCGGTGAATCCGTGGTGCGCGAGGGCCAGTTGCGGGGTGACGGTCATCGACAGCGGTGGCGGGCTCGCGGCGGCCACGGTCACGCACAGCACCGCGGGGACCAGGAGCCCGGCCCCCACCGCCACCCTGGCGCGGCGACCGCGCAGCCGTTCCGGCAGTCGCGGCTGCCAGGCGCGGGCCAGCGCCGAGGCGGGCACCGTCGCGAGGGTCGCGAGCCACAGCGGCGTGAGCATCAGGAAGTAGCCGTCCTGCGAGCGGGTGGCGAAGTAGAACGACGCCCAGGGCAGCACGGTGACCGCGAGCCCGAGCCGCCTGACGAACAGGCAGGTCGCGGCGAGCAGGCCGAGCAGGAGCAGCACGCTGCCGTAGGAGTAGAAGCTCAACCGGCTGCTGCCGTCGGTGAAGTAGTACGAGATGTCCACGACGCCCTGCCCGTGCAGGATCGCGTTCTGCGTCAGCGGCAGCATGATGCCGTGCAACCAGCCCGCCGGGTCCTGGGCGGCGAAGTACGCGTTCAGGATGCCCCAGGACACCAGGGCGGTGCCGGTGTAGCGGGCCGTCACCGCGAGCGCGTCGCGCCTGCCGAGTTCGCCGCGCCGTACCGCGTAGAGGGCGACGAGCAGGAACGGGGTGAGGAACCAGGCGAGTTGCTGGGAGGCGCAGGCCCCGCCGAGGCAGAGCGCGCGCACCACCCCGGCGCGGCCGAGCCGCCCGCCGGCGCCGGTCTCCGGCCAGCGGACCACGACCGGGACCAGCAGCGCGAAGACGAGCATGGCGGGGTAGCCCTCGCGGGCGTACTGCGGCAGCAGGTCGAACCCGAGGCACACCGCGGTCGCCGCGGACCGCCACGGGGCGGGCAGCATCAGCCACAGCACGACGGCGCCCGCCATCAGGGCGCCGGTGCTCACCATCGTGGCCGCGGCGGTGCTGTGCACCACCAGGTGCACGGGCGCGGTGAGCAGCGCGGTCAGCGGCGGGTAGCCGTACGTGTAGTCGGCGCCGCCGCTCATGGTCTTGGTGAGCGCGATGCCGCTGTGGTCGAACAGCCATGGCCACGGCTGGTCGTAGATCGGCCGGCCATGCGCGAGGGCGTGGGCGGCCTGGGAGGTCAGCGCCCCCTCGTCCGCGCCGGCGTGGTGGAGCGCGTAGCGGCAGACCACCAGGACGAGGGCGATCGCGAGCACACCCGCGTCGGCCCTCGCCAGCGAGCGGCGGGTGCGTACGGCGCAGGCGGCCACGCCGGCGACGAGGATCCCGGCGTAGCAGACCGAGATGAGGGCGGCGAGTGGCGGGTGCTTGCCCATCGCGTCGGTCCAGGTGCCGCGGGTCCCGATGAACAGGCTGATCGTGCCGACCAGCGTCATCCCGCGGTGCCACTGCGCGGGGGCCGCTCCGCCGGATGCCCCGTCCCCGGACGCCGAACCGCCCGGCGCCGCGTGCTCCGCCCCCTCCCCGACCTCCTCGTGCCGGGCCGGCGCCGCGGCGCTGTCCACCGATGCCGGTGGGCTCTGCGCGACTGCCCCGCTGCCCGGATACGAGCCTGCGTCCATACGACCGTTTCCTCCCCCGGCCCCGCCGCCCACCGGTGGTCCGGCAGCACGGCGCGGGCGCGCGCGACTACTGGTGTGGAGGGGAGCCGAGGCTCCGGCGTTGCGCCGATCCGGTGTGGAATTCCCCCGACAAGGACGACTGCGCGACCTGCGCCCGGGTTGTCCCACCAGGGCGTTACGATTGTGTGAACTCTCGCCGACGCCCTTGCTACGTAAGGGATTTCGCGCCTCGCGTGCGCCATCGCGCCGGGGTACGCCGTGAGTTGCCGCGGTGCGCCGCGCGTCCCGCGACCTCCGGGGCCGCACCGTACCTCCGGGGCCGCACCGTGGTGCGGAGGGCGACGGTGCCGCGGCCCAACCAGGTTGTCGGTGCGGCCGGATACGCTCCCGCGATGCGTGACAACGGCAACGAGGCCGAGATCGACAGCGACAGCAGCAGCGGCGTCGGTTCGGTGGGCAGTGGGGACACCGACGAGTCCTTCCTGGGCGAACAGATGGTCGGTGCGGTGTCCGGAGCGGGGTGCGGCAAGCTGTGCAGACGAGTCGGGCACGAATGCGGCAAGCCTGGGAGTGGAGTTGTCCCTGCGGGCTGGTCGACCTGGAAGGACGAGGCGCTGACTGCCGTGGGTCTGCTCGAAAGCTGGCTGCCCGCACCTTCCGGATCCGACGGTTCGAGTTCGAGGTGGGCGCTGGCCCTAGTCCACGGGAAGACCCGGGAGCCGGTGCCCCCGGGGGATGGCGCGTGGACGGCGGTCCCGTCCCCGGCGAAGGTGGCGCGCTACGGCGGCTACCCGCACGTGTTCCACACCGTGGGAGCCGCCGGGAGACGGTACCCGATCGCGGCGCAGCCGCTGCTCCCGGGCGTCGCCGGAACAGGATCCGAGGAGAACCGTAGGCGGATCGTCGACCAGGTGACGCGATCGCTCGTCACCACGCTCCACCCCGACGGCGAGGAACCGGCTCTCCGGATCCGGCTGCTCATCGCTCATCTCGCCGACCTCCTCGTTCGTGACGGCGACCACGGCATGCTGCGGGTGGACGTCGCCCGCGAACCCGACGGCGAACCGGCAGACGGCGAACGGCACCTGCTGTTCCGCGACCGCGACGGGAAGACCACGCGGCTGGCAATGGCACTCCTTCCCACGGCTGCCGAGGGCAGTCCACGGCCGGACCCGGCATGTGTCCTGGCCAGCCATCGTGGTTGCGCCGCGCTGACCGGGAAGGACTACCGGCGCGCGGCCTTCCGCACGCGGGCCGCCTGCACCTCCACGCTCCTCAGCGAATTCCTCTACCTGAACAACAGCGACCAGATGACCTTCGGCGTCATCGTCGAACCGCACCACCTCGACCTGCCCACCGATCCGGACCGCGCCGACCGGGAGTTCCGGACGTGGTTTCGTTCCTCAGCGCTCCGGGCCGGGATCCGTGACGAGGAGGAGTGGTACGACGACATGTGGAAGGACGACCGTGACGGGCCACAACGGCTGGACTCCGAAGGTCTGACCGCACTCATCTCCGCCGTCCAGGAAGAACTCGTCCAAGGCTTCCTGCTGGAGTTGGCCGACTGGACCGAGACCGAGGACATGGCATCGGTCGACCCGGATGAGTACCTCTTCCCTTGGCTCCTCCGTGACTTCTTCACCAGTCTGACCAGCCAGGTCTACGGTGCGGCACCGGATACGCCACGACTTGCCTTTGTGACGGGCCTGCCTTTCGGCTACTTCGACGAGGAAAACCCTTCGGACGCGGACGGGGACGACTGCGGCTTCCTCGTCCTGGTCGGGACCGAAGACATGGCAGTCGTCAAGATCGACGCCCGCGTCTGAGCCCGCCGGGTCGCACCGCCCGTCGTCAGGCCGGCGGGTCAACGCAACGCGCGGAACCAAGCGACGCCAGTCAGGGACGGGCGGGGCTCAACACAGGCCGCTCGGGAACGGGTTGACGGGTGGTGTCGGCACCGGAGTCCCCGGACTCCCCGTCCTTGCCGGACTCCCTCTCGTACGCGGCCGCCGTCGACTCAATGAGCCGCAGGGACGCTTCCGGGGGGAGGGCGGCGGAGGTCAGGAGGTCGTGGGTGAGCTGAGTGAGGCTGATCGTGGCGGGGTCGCTGAGCGGGGCGCCGGTCTGGTGGGCGGTGAAGTGGGCGAGCGGGCACTCCTCGGCGAACGTCATCAGCCGCAACGCCCCGTCGGTCGCGGTGGGATGCGGGGTCACGGTCAGCGGCAGCACATGCAGGGTGACGCGCTGCCGCCGTACGAAGTCGGCCATGTGGTGCAACTGCTCGGCCATCACGGCGGGTCCGCCCAACGGCCGGCGCAGCGCGGTCTCCCCGACGACGGCGCTGTAGCGCGGCCCACGCGGGTCCAGCAGCACCGGCGTACGGGACAGCCGCGCCTCCCAACGGTGCCGGATCGCCCGGTCCGCCAGCACCGCCGCGTACGTCTCCCCGACCGCCCGCGCGTACGCCTCCGTCTGGAGCAGGCCCGGAACCAGCGCGGCGTCCCACTCCCGGATGGCCGTCGCCAGCCACTCCCACTCCGACAGCGGCGCGAGCCGTCCGGGCGGCGGGGCGGACCGCGCCGCATCGATGTTCCGCTCGAAGAACTCGCCGGTGTCGAGGAGTTTGTCCACCGCCACGGTCAACTCGTCGGCCAGCCGCCGCTCCCCCTGCTCGATCCGGGCCAGGAACGACATCTCGATGTGCAGCATCTCCGCCAACTCCACGAGGTTCAGGCCGGCTCGTTCGCGGTAATACCTCAACTCCGCGCCGTACAGCGACCGGGCCGAGAGCGAACGGTCCAACTTCCTCGATGCGAAGCGGCCTGGATTCACGGACATGCGTTTCTCCTTCGGGATACGTTGCGGTGCCTGCGCCTACCGCAGTTACGTGACATGGGTGCCCCTTCCGAAAACTACGCGTAATTACGCAACGGAAAGGCGAGCGCGCCGCTTTGAGCGCCGTCTGGTCAGTCGTGCCTGGCGAGCGCGGTCCGGAACCACGTCCGCGCCGGTCCCACTACATTGGCGCGCGCAGGGGCTGATCCGCAATCGGGTCCGCGCCGAAAATTCGACGGCGCCGGAAATGGACTATGCACCAATCCGCACATACGGCTGACGCAGCCGCACGCGGACGGTAGAACTGTGCACAGGGCGGCCAACAACCCTCACAACGCCGAAAGGAACCATAATGGCAGCTAAGCGTGGCGCGACAGGACGGCGACTCGAACTCGGACTACGGCTGCGGAGTTTTCGAGAGCGCGTCATAGTGAACGGCCGTCCCATGACGCGGAAGATGGCCGTCCAGGGCACGCGGGTCTCCGAGGCTGCCCTCTCCCGCGTGGAGACCGGAAACCTCAGTTTCCGCAAAGTCGGCGACTTGCGGCGACTGCTCGCCAAGTACGGCGTGGACGACGAGGAAGTCATCGAAAGCATGGTCGAGTTGAACCGCGACGCGACCAACCAGGACTGGTTCACCCGGTACCGGGGCTACCTCCAGCCCGCCATGCAGGGGTTCGTGGGGATCGAGGCGGAGGCGCGGGAGATCCGGATCTACCAACCGATCGTGGTCCCCGGACTGCTCCAGACTGAGGCGTACGCACAAGCCATCTACGACGGCGAGCGACCGGTCGCAGAAACCACAACCGAGTTCATCAAGAGCAACGTGGCACTACGGATGGAGCGCAAGGCCCGGGTGATCGAGCGCGGGCCGGACCCAGTGCGGCTCTGGGCCATTGTGGGCGAACCAGCACTGCGATACGTCGTGGGCAGCACTGAGGTCATGCGCGGTCAGTACGAGGAACTCAGCAGACTGGCGGGGCTGGACCACGTCACTATTCAGGTACTACCCCTCAGCAGTCGGGGGTACCGGGCACTCCACGACTGGAGGATCATCGAACTGCCAGACGAACTGCCCACGATGGTGCAGGTTGACAACGCGTGGGGAGGGGTGTCGTCGTCTGACAAGCCCACCGAAGTGGCGCGGTTCACCCGGAGGTTCAACCAGATGATCTCCTCGGCACTACCCTCCGAAGAAACGCCCGACTTCCTGAAGCGTCTCGCACGAGAGGTGTAGAGCCATCAACACGCACATCACAGCACCCGAGTTGGCGCCCGACCACGTCTGGCACAAGTCGTCCTACAGCGGCGGCACGGGTAACGACTGCGTCGAGATAGCCGACGCAACAGCAACCCACGGCGGCATCGGCATCCGCGACTCCAAGGACGCCCACGGCCCCGCCCTCCTCTTCACCCCCACGGAGTGGACCTCCTTCGTCGCCCTCGTCCGTACCGGCACCGCCGACTTCGGCACCATCTGACGAACGACCCACCGCCGTACCCACGGGCCTCCCCCGCCACGCACCGGGGAGGCCCGTACCTTTGTCCCGTTCCGGCCTCCCCCTCGGCTCCCCCACCGCAACGGCGTCAGCGCAAGGCGAGCAGCATCACGTCGTGCAGGTCGGCGCCCTCCCACGGTCGCGCCTCACCCACCTTGCGATAGCCCCAGGCGCGGTACGCAGCCGAGGCCGCCTTGCTCTCGGGGTGGACGTTGAACAGCACCCGCTCGGCCTCGACCCCGTCGAGCAGCGTCTCGTGCAGCCGCCGTGCGACGCCCTGCCCCCGCCACCGTTCACGCACGGCAAGTTCCATGAGGCCGAACGTGCGGTGCCCGTCCTCGCGGCGCATGTCGTCCGGCACTGGCTCGGCGAGCTGTTCCCACCATCCCGTGTTCGCGCTGAGCGGGTAGCCGTAGGCGATGCCGACCGGTTCGCCGCCCTCGTTACGAGCCAGGGCGGCGCGGAAGGTGGCCTTGCGGGTCTGTGAGCGGAAGCGCCGGAAGGTGGCCGCAACGTCCCCCTCGCCCTCGTTGTAGGGCGGCTCGGCGAACACCTCGGCATAGACCAGCCGGAACGCGTCTTCGGCCTGCGCGGCGGCCGGCCCGTCCAGGCGCTCGACCGTGACGGTTCCCTTCCGCGTCATGTGCTGCCCCCTCGCATGGTTTCGCGAATGCGCTCGCCGCACTCATGGGCTGCCGTGCTGTCCACTCCGGCGGCGGCGCGCTGAAAGGCCCGGATCTTGCCCAATAGCCGTGGTGAGGAGATCCCGCCGCACGCGTCCAGTACGGCGCTCGTCTCCGCGCACGCCTCCTCGACTTCCCCGGCATCGAGGAGTACACCCGCGAGCCTCACCCGGTACGAGGCACTGTTGCGGGCAAGGTCGCCACCGATGCCGCGCCAAAGCGGATGGCCGGTGAGGCAGCGGTCAGCGGTGCCGCTGTGGCTCTGCCGCTGCGCCGCCGGTCCGGGCCGACGCTCCGAAACGCAGGGCCGGCCCGGTGGTTCGGTCCTCCTCGCCGACCGGGGCAGCCGATCGGACGGACGGCAGGTCGGACGGACGATCGCCTACGTCCAACGACCTACTGCCGAGCTGGACTTGGACATTGGACCCAGGACGAAGGTTGGGGACCAGGACCTCGGGGCCAGGGCCGAAGACCGATCGCCGCGGTGATCGTCGGGCGGGTACGTTCCTGGAGACGGAGCGGCCTGGCGGTGGATCGGCCTCGCGGCGGATCGACCGGCCTCCGCACAACTCTCAACAGGAAGGCTCCTGCCATGCGCGTCACCGCTTTCGACCATCTGGTGCTCAATGTCGAGGACGTCGAGCGCTCCCTCGCGTTCTACTGCGGGCCGCTGGGCCTGGCGCCGGTACGCGTGGACGAATGGCGGGCGGGCAAAGCCCCGTTCCCCTCGGTCCGGGTGAGCCCGTCCACCATCATCGACCTGGTGTCGCGCCCCCGGGCCGAGTCCAACGTGGATCACTTCTGCCTGGTCGTCGAGCCCCTGGACTGGCACGAGGTCGTGGAATCAGGCGTGTTCACCGTCGTGGACGGTCCCGGGGAGCGGTACGGCGCGCGAGGAGACGCCCAGTCCCTGTACGTCCTCGACCCGGACGGCAACACGATCGAGCTGCGCTGGTATCCGGAGGACGTCGCCTGAGCTGCGGACGATAGGGGTGGACCCGCGGGGACAGCGGACCCGCGGGGATACTGGACGGGTGAGCCCCGTGGACGCCGTTGACGCCGTTGACGCCGTGGTGCGTTTCCGGTTCGGGCTGACACCGTTGGAGCAGGTCGAGCCGTGGGGCGGCGGGCGCCAACCGCACTGGTTCGGGCTGACCGACGGCTGGTACGGCATCGACGTCGGCGGGCACGAACTGCTGCGGTACTCCGGGCGGACCGTCCGGGAACTGCGTGGCGAGGGCCACCGTGAGGGCGGCGGCGCACCGCACCCGTACGTGGACTACTACGTCGTCCGCCTGTGGGAGGACGTGCTCGCACTCGTGTCGGGTGCGATGGAGCCGGTGCCGCCGGACCTGGCGGACATCGCGGCCGAGGTCTCCCCGGAGTGGACCCACATCGAAACCGTGGAAACCCCTGAAGCCGACGCCGCGTTGGCCTGGCACGGCGCGGGCTACCTCTACACCGGCTATCTGCGGGTCGCCCCCACCGTCCGCTTCTGGCGCACCGTCGTCGGCGCAGACGGGGGCGGGGGCGGAGGCGGGGACGCCGTGGATGTCGCCTGGCGGCACGAACCCGACCCCGAGGGCGTGATCGAGTTCGCCGGTCCGCAATCGGGGCAGGTCACCGTACCGACGAGCGCGTTCCTCGCGGCGGTGACCGAACTCGACCGCGCGCTGCTCGCCGCGATGGACCAACGCATCGCCGAACTGGCGGAGTTCGCCGCCGCGTCCGACGCCCGGCTGGACATCGAGAGTGTGCGCCGCGACCACCACGAGCGTGCCCGCCGGCTCCCCCGTGCCCTGGCCTGTGCCCCCCGCACGGACTGGAACGCCGTACGCACCGGCCTCCGCGCTCTCCTCGGCCGAACTCCCTGACCGCGTCGCCTTCCACGTACGCCTTGCGAAACCGGGGTGTTCAAGGGGCGGCCTTCGTCGGGTCGGTCACCGCGGTTACGGCCTTGGCAGCTTCGGAAGTTGAAGCGGCGGCGGTGAGGGTGCGGCGGGCGGACCAGGTCAGGGCTGCTGTCGCGGTCAGGGCGAGGAGGGGGACGCTGAAGCCGGCGCGGGCGCCGGCCGGGCCGTCGACGAGTCGGCCGACCGCGGCGGCGGAGACGGCGATGCCCGCCGCGCACGCGGAGTTCGTCCAGGTGAAGGACTGGGTCAGGACCGACCGGTCCACGACCGACTCGACGAGCGTCGAGCAGACGATGATGCACGGCGCGACGCCCACGCCGGGCAGCAGGAGCGCGCAGCCCAACCACAAGGGGGTGTCGGCCAGCAGCGGCAGCAGCGACGCACCGGCCAGAAAGCTGAGGATCAGGGGCAGTTGGGCCGCGGGCGGGGTGTGCGGGCGGTGCCGCCCGTAGGCGAGCCCGGCCAACAGGCTTGCCGCGCTCATCAGTCCGTACAGGAGCCCGGCCGAGGAGGCCGCGTGG
>NZ_JACEGK010000050.1:0-22554 GCF_056859195.1 Streptomyces sp. NH27 | reverse complement strand
CCGGCGCGGACGACATGGGAATGGTCGCGGGCGCGGCCGGTGCGCTGCTGCTCGGCGGCGCCCTGCTCTACCGCCGTGGGCGGGCCGCGCGGCGCTGACCGCACAGCGCTGACCGCCGGCTGCCGTACGGCAGCGGACCCGCGGGCCCCGGTCATCCGGCCCCGCGGGTATCCACCCACCACGGAAGGCGCCACGCCTGCTCCGGCCACGCCTGCTCCGGCCGTGGCGGCGACCGTCCGCCACCCTTCACCCGCCCGCCGACGTCGCTCACTGAGAACGGACGCGGCCGATCAGGCGGTGTTCGCACCGCCCCGGCGGCAGTCACGCGCCGCGTATCGCGCTGCGTATCGCGGCGCGCATCTCACCATGTGGCCCGCATCTGGCGGATGATCCGGCGGCGCAACCGCACTCTTCGGCTGCCGTCCGGGTACAGCCGCACCCGGTCCAGCTCCCAGTGCCTGTACTCGGCTTCGTCGGTCAGCAGACGTGCCGCGTCCTTGCGCGAGGTGCCGCGCGGCACGTACATCTCTCTGAATTCGTATTCCGGCATCGCAATCTATTGTGCGGGCAACGCCCCTGTGCGGATAGCGTCTGCTCCATGTCTGATGACGTGCAGCCCACCGTCGCCGAGGTCCGTGCCGCGGTAGAAGCGCTCAAAGCCGCGCTCGACCGCCACCTCGACGCGATCGAGAACCGTGCCGGGGACGACGACCCGTCCGTCTACACGGCGTTCGAAGCTCTGGCCTCGGCCGCCGAGTCGTACGACGAGCTGCTGTACGACAGGTACGACGAGGTGACCCCGTTCGAGGTGCCCGCGGGCGACGGGGCGCCGGAGTACCTCGGCCCCGAGGACCCGGCGGCGATCAGCGTCCTGATCCGCCGCGACTACGCGGTGGTCGAGCCGGAGCGGCTGTTCGCGCAGGCCCGCAGGGCCGCGGAGGGCGACGCGGAGGCCGGTGAGTCGGTCAACGCGGCGGTCGCGGCGGTCTTCGGCGAGTACGAACCCGACGAGATCGCCCAGCGGCACAAGGAGTTCGGCCTGGAGGAGGGCGACTCGACGTTGTGGGTGTGCGCCGCCGAGCCGACCGAGCCGGGGGAGTGGCTGGAGGCGCCCTTCGACCAGGCCGACCCCCAGCTCGCGCTGTGCCGCTTCGACATGAGCCTGGTCTTCGAGGACGAGTCGGACGCGCTCGACCCGGAGTGAGCCCGGCAGCGGGGGCCGTCAAGGCCCCCGCCGCGTCCGGTGCGCCCGCGTCGGGGCGCGCCCGTGCCCGTGCTCGGCCGCGCCGCCGCGCCTACTCCGCCGCCAACTCCCGCAGCACCGACGCCAGCCGGGTCGTACGCTCCTTCGCCACCGGCCCGGCCACCGCGGCGGCCAGCGCCTGGTCCGCGCCCTGTACGACCGACAGGTGCCGCTCACCGCGGCCGAAGGCGGTGTAGACCCAGCCGCGGGTGAGCAGCGGGCCCGCGTCGCCGGGCACCACCACGACCGCCGCGGGCCAGCGGAGGCCCGCCGCCTGGTGGCCGGTGACGGCCCACCCGTGCCGTACGGTCGCCGCGACCTCGGCGCGCGGCACCAGTACGGGACCGTCCTCGCCGGCGAGCCGCAGTCCGTCCGGCTCGGCGCCGACCACGGTCGCCGGATGCGTACGACCAGGGGCCGGCACGTGGACGACCCGGTCGCCCGTGTCGAAGCCGCCGAACCGGCCCGGGCCCGGGTTCAGCCGCTCCTTGAGCGCCGCGTTGAGCGCGCGGGTGCCGACCGGGCCGCCGTGCGCGAGCGTGATCACCTGGGTCTGCTCCGGCGGCACCCCGAACGCGCGCGGTACCGAGTCCGCGACGAGCTGCACCGCGCGGTGCACCGCCTCGCCCGGAGCGCGCACCGGGACCACCACGACCTCCTTGTCCGGCGCGTCGACCGGGGTGAGTTCGCCGATGGCCACGCAGGAGGTCAGCTCGCCGATCGGCCCCGGGTCGGGGGTGCGCGAGGTGACCCGGGGGCATGCCTTCGCGGCCAGCAGGTCGGCGAACGCGCGGCCGGGCCCGGCCGACCACAGCGCGTGCGGGTCGCCGCTGAGCACCAACCGGGCGCCGTCCGGGACCGCCTCGACGAGCGTGGCGGCCTCCTCGACGGACAGTTGGGGCGCGTCCAGTACCGCGAGCAGGTCGAGCGGGAGGCTGCCGTCGGCGGCCCGGCCGCCCGCCAGCAGGCCCGCGACGGTCAGCGCGCCGTCCTCGCCGATCCCGGCGACCCCGGCCAGCCGCCGCCTGCCGTTCTCGGTGTACGCGGCCGCGTACGCCCGCAGGCCCGCCGCACGGGCGGCGGCGACCAGCGCGGCCGGCTCGGCGCGGGCCGCCTCGCCGCCGGTGTGCAGCACCAGCCCGCTGCCGGCGGCCGCGCGGATCAGCTCGGCGGCGGACGGCGACGGGGCGGTGGCCGTGGCCGCCGCCCAGTCGAGCGCGCCGCCGCCGCCCGCGGCGTCTCCCGAACCGCCCTCAGCGTCCCCTGAACCGCCCTCTGAGCTGCCCGCGGCCGCCGTGCCGCCCGGGGTGCCCTCGAAGGAGCGCAGCAGCCGCACGCAGCCGTCCGCGAGGCTCTCCTCGGCCAGGGCGTACCGGTCCAGGCCGAACAGCAGTGACACGGGCGCCGGTTCGGCGTCCTCCTCGTCCTCCGGCACCGCGTCCGCGCCTTCGGGCTCCGCGCGGAAGACCAGCACCCGGCCCTCCTCGACGGCGGCGGCGAGCGCGGCGTCCGGGTCCGGCACGGAGTGCCGCGCCAGCGCCGTCCGCAGCGTGTCCCCGTCGAGGGCGGTGTGGCCCTGCTCGGCGGCCCGGTCCAGCACATGGCCCACCAGCGCCCGCACCCGTCGCTCGTCGCCCGGACCGACCACCCCGCCCAGCACCGCCCGCGCGAACGCGTCCACCTGCTCCACCCCGACACGCACGCCGGGCAGGCCGAGCACCCCCCACGGGTCCTCCCGCACCAGCTCGGCCGCGCCCTCGCCCAGCGCCCGCACGACCGGCTCGGCCAGTTCGCCGGGCGCCCCGCCGCCCGCGAGCACCTGCCGCGCCGCGTCCACGGCGGCCGCGTCCAGGGGCGCCCGGGCGGCGCCCGCGGCCGCCGGTCCGGGACGTTCCGTGCGCGCCGGGCGCACGCTCGCCGGCGCCCCGCCCCCCCGCCGCCCGTCGCCCGAACTCGCCTGCCCGGCGGGCTCGTCGCCGGGTGCCGTGGCCGCGTCGCCGGGTGAACCGGCCGCAGCGGTGGGCAGGTCGGCGTCGCGAGCGGGGGGACCGCTGTCGGACGCCGGCGAGTCGGACGCCGGCGCCGGGTCCCCGGTCACGTCCGGCTCGGCCTGCCGCGCTTCGTCGGCGGCACCGTCGGCGTCGCCAGCCGCATCCGCCGCATCCGCCGGCTCGGCCGGACCGTCGCCGGATCCGCCCTCGGCCGCCGCCTCGCCCTGTTCCGCGGTCGCGGCCGGCGCGCCCCCGCCCGCCGCCTCGGCCGCTTCCAGGGCCTGGAGCCGGGCCGCCTCCTCCGCCATCGCCTCGCGGCGCTTGCGGCGGGCCTCGGCCGCGTCGCCGAGCGGTGCGGGCGCCGCCGGGTTGTCGCCGCGCTCGATGGACCGTATCGCCGCCGCCAGGCTCGCCAGATCCGGCTTCCCGGCCGGGCCGGGGCGCGCGGCGGGCACGGCGCCGCCGTCCCCGAGAGCCGCAGGAGCCGCAGGAGCCACGGGGGCGGCAGGCGCGGCGCTCTGCGCGGCAGGAGCGGTGGAGTCGTCGGGCGGGGTGGGGGTGGTCACGCTGGAAGCCTCCGTGGAGCGGAACGGCCGCGACTCGCAGGACTCAGAGAGTGGTCCAGTCGTGGTCCGGATAGCGGTGCAACGGCACCGAGACGTCGTCAAGGGCCGAGCAGATCTCTTCCGGCAGCGTAAGGCCCTCCACCGACAGAGCGGCGCCGAGTTGCGCGGCGTTGCGCGCGCCGAGGATGGGCGCGGTGACGCCGGGCCGGTCCCGTACCCAGGCGAGCGCGACGTGCAGCGGCGACACGGCCAGGCCGTCGGCCGCTATGGCCAGCGCGTCCACGATCAGCCGGGCGGTGTCGTCGAGGTACGGCGCCACGAACGCGGCCATGGCGGCGGAAGCGCCGCGCGAGTCCGCGGGGGTGCCGTGCCGGTACTTCCCGGTGAGCACGCCGCGCCCGAGCGGCGACGACGGAAGCAGCCCCACGCCGAGGTCGACGGCCGCCGGCAGCACCTCGCGCTCGATGCCGCGCTGGAGCAGCGAGTACTCCATCTGCGTGCTGGCCAGCGGGGTGCGCCCGGGCGCGGCGAGTTGCCAGGACGCGGCCTTGGCGAGCTGCCAGCCGCAGAAGTTGGAGACGCCCACATAGCGGGCCCGACCGCTGCTGACCGCGATGTCGAGGGCCTGGAGGGTCTCCTCCATCGGCGTACCGGGGTCGTACGCGTGCACTTGCCACAGGTCGACGTGGTCCGTGCCGAGCCGCTGGAGCGAGGCGTCGAGCGCGGCGAGCAGGTGCCCGCGGGAGGTGTCGAAGCGCCGGTCGGGGTCGGGCACGCTGCCCGCCTTCGTGGCGATCACCAGGTCGGAGCGCGGCACCAGGTCCTCGATCAGCCGCCCGAGCAGGTACTCCGCGCCTCCGTCCGCGTACACGTCCGCGGTGTCGACCAGCGAGCCGCCCGCCTCCCAGAAGGACTTGAGCTGGTCGGCGGCGTCGCGTTCGCCGGTGTCGCGCCCCCAGGTGAGCGTGCCGAGTCCGAGCCGGGACACGCGCAGGCCGGTGCGGCCGAGATGCCTGTGCTCCATGACCGCTGAGGCTAGCGCCCGGCCCTCCAAATGGGGAGCAGTGACGTACCCGACAGGCGCGTTCGCCGGGACGAGGCGCTAAAGTCCGGGGGGACAACGACGTTACTCGCCAGTACGTACTAAGGGGAGCGGTATGCGGCTCGGGATCAACCTCGGCTACTGGGGCGCAGGCATGGACGCGGACAACCTCGCCGTCGCCCAGGAGGCCGACCGCCTCGGCTACTCCGTCTGCTGGGCCGCCGAGGCGTACGGCTCCGACGCGCCGAGCGTGCTGGCGTGGGTGGCCGCGCAGACCGAGCGGATCGACGTCGGCTCGGCGATCCTCCAGATCCCGGCCCGCACCCCGGCGATGACCGCGATGACCGCCGCCACCCTGGACTCCCTGACCGGCGGCCGGTTCCGGCTGGGCCTGGGCGTGTCCGGGCCGCAGGTCTCCGAGGGCTGGTACGGCGTCAAGTTCGACAAGCCGCTGGCCCGCACCCGCGAGTACGTCGAGATCGTCCGCAAGGCGATGTCCCGCGAGCGGCTGTCGTACGAGGGCGAGCACTGGACGCTGCCGCTGCCCGGCGGCCCCGGCAAGGCGCTGCGGCTGACCGTGCACCCGCAGCGCGAGCACGTCCCGCTGTACATCGCGGCGATCGGCCCGAAGAACCTGGCGCAGACCGGCGAGATCGCCGACGGCGCGCTGCTGATCTTCCCGTCCGCCGCGCACCTGGAGGACACCGCGATCCGCCCGCTGCGGGCCGGCCGGGAGAAGGCCGGGCTGACGATGGACGGGTTCGACGTGTGCCCGACGCTGCCGCTGGCGCTCGGCACTCTCGCGGACCTCCCGAAACTCGCCGACACCTTCCGGCCGTACACCGCGCTGTACGTCGGCGGGATGGGCAGCCGCAAGCAGAACTTCTACAACCAGCTCGCGCAGCGCATGGGATACGAGCAGCAGGCCGCGGACATCCAGGAGAAGTACCTGGCCGGGGAGAAGGACGCCGCCGCGGCGGCGGTGCCGCCCGAACTCATCGACTCCACCTGTCTGTTGGGGCCGGTGGAGCGGATCGCGGACCGCATGAAGGAGTACGCCGCCGCGGGCGTCACCACGCTCTCACTGGCGCCTTCCGGGTTCACCCTGGAGGAGCGGGTCGCCGGGCTGCGCGCGGGGGTTGAAGCTCTTTCCCTGGCGGGACTGGGATAACGGACGAGGCACCCCGGGCGGTCCCGCTACCGCTACCCCGCCGGAACGAGGCGGGCCAGGAGGCGGCCGAAGTCGATGAGGCGGGCTATCTGCCCGGGCCCGCCGTCATCGAGCGACTTGCTGAAGCGGAAGGACTCGGGCCGGAGCTTCGCGGACGTGATCGGCAGCGGGGACTCCGGATCGGCCTGCACCGAAGTGAGTTCGTGGGGCATCGCGGTGGCGAGGACGAGGTAGACCCCGCGGTCGATGCGGCGCCCCCGTTCGTCGCGCCCGACGAGCGTCCGCATGCCGACATGGCCGATCGAGTCCAGCGGGAGCACCTGCACCGAGGAGTCCAGCACGGTCCCGCCGGGCGCGTTCGCGTCGGCCAACTCCTCGCTGTGCCACAGGATCAGCCGCCGCCCGTCGCAGACCGCCGCCTCCTGCCACACCGACGCGCCGGCCTCGGTCAGGTCCACCACGCGCTCCAGCGTGAAGCCCCGCACCCGGCGCCGGCCGAGCACCCCCGCGATCGCGTCCATCGCGATGTCCGGGTGCAGGAAGTACGCCCCCGCGGCGTCCGGCAGCCGGGCGTAAGGAGACCAGTCCGCTCCCGCGGTACCCACGCCCGGCTCCGTCATCGGGCGGCTCCTCGTCGCCTTGCTGAACATCTCCACCTGCTTCGCGGTCCCGACACATCGGGCCGTCTCGACTCGACCCCTGCTGAACCCTACCCACGGGGAGTGACAGGCCGGGACCTGACCGCGAGGACAGACACATCGTAAAAGCCCGCCGAACGCACGGCTCTCGCCCGGCATGCAAAGCGGAGACAACGGGCCGTCAGGTACGAGCAAAACGCCGGCACTGGTGAGCAATCGCGCTCGGAAAGCGGGACCCGGCCGACGAGGCCGCGCTCGCGGCGCCACCCGCGCCGCGCCCGCCGAACATCCCCGGCCCGGCCCGCGCAGCCGGCCGACCCGATCCGCGGCCGTGGTGGGGGCTCGGGGGGATCTTCCCCGCCACGGCCGTCACCCAGCACAACGCGCGTCCCCGGAAGGGGTTACGGTGGCGGGCATGCCCACCGTGATCCTCGTCCGGCACGGCCGTTCGACCGCCAACACCGACGGAGTGCTGGCCGGCTGGAGCCCCGGCGTCGCCCTCGACGACACCGGCCGCGCCCAGGCCACCGCGCTCGCCGCCCGGCTCGCCGCACTCCCGCTGGCCGCCGTGGTGAGCAGCCCGCTGCAGCGCTGCCAGGAGACGGTCGGCCCGCTGCTCGCCACCCGGCCCGAACTGCCGCTGCACACCGACGACCGGGTCGGCGAGTGCCACTACGGCGACTGGACCGGCCGCAAGATCCGCGAACTGGCCGAGGAACCGCTGTGGGCCACCGTCCAGCGGCACCCCTCCGCCGCCGTGTTCCCCGGCGCCGAGGGCGAGTCGCTGCGCGCGATGCAGGCCCGCGCGGTCGACGCCGTACGCGACTGGAACGAGCGGATCGAGGCCGAGCACGGCGCGGACGCGCTGTACCTGGTCTGCTCGCACGGCGACGTCATCAAGGCACTGGTCGCCGACGCCCTCGGCATGCACCTCGACCTCTTCCAGCGGGTCAACGCCGACCCCTGCTCGGTCACCGTCGTCCGCTACACCCCGCACCGCCCGTTCCTGCTGCGGCTCGGCGACACCGGGGACCTCACCGCGCTGATCCCCCCGCCGCCGGCCGAGGGCGCCGCGGACGCCGCGGACACCGGTGGTTCGGCCGACGCCGCCCGCTCGAAGGGTCCGTTCGACCCGGCAGACGCCGTCGTCGGCGGTTCGACCGGCACCTCGTGATCAGCTTCCGCAGTAGGGTGGATGCCCGGCGGCCCGTGCCCTGAACACCGCCCGCGCGCGGCGCGGCACAGCCGTCACAGCAGCCGAGCAGCAGTCAAGCACCAGCACAGTCGATCAAGCCGAGCAAACGGAGCAGGACGTGCCCCGTCAGGTCTTCTTCTACGAACACCCGGAACGGTTCGTCGCCGGGACCGTCGGTCAGCCGGGCCAGCGGACGTTCTTCCTCCAGGCCACCGCGCTGGGCCGGACCACGAGCGTGGCCCTGGAGAAGACGCAGGTGGCCGCGCTCGCCGAGCGGGTCGACGAGCTCCTCGACGAGGTGGTGCGCAGGACCGGCGGGAACGCCCCGGTCCCCGCCGTCGCGCCGACCGAGATGCTCGACGCCGCCCCGCTGGAGGTGCCGGTCGAGGAGGAGTTCCGGGTCGGCACCATGGCGCTGGCGTGGGACGGCGCCCACGAGCGGATGGTCATCGAGGCGCAGGCCCTGGTCGAGTTGGTCGGTGAGGACGAGGAGGACCTGGAGGCCGCCGAGGAGGAACTGCTCCAGGACGACGAGAACGGTCCGCCGCTGCTGCGGGTGCTGCTGACCGGCGCCCAGGCCCGTTCCTTCGCCAAGCGCGCACTCGACGTGGTCTCCGCCGGCCGCCCGCCCTGCCCGCTGTGCAGCCTCCCCCTGGACCCGGAAGGACACGTATGCCCGCGCCAGAACGGGTACCGGAGGTCGGCCTGAGCACGGACACGGACACGCAGGCCGACACGGGCACCGGGGCCGATCCGCGCGACATCGAGGCCCTGCGCGATGGCGAACTGGCCGTACGCGGCCAGATCCGCGACGCGTCCAACGCCGTGCTGCTCTGCGAGAGCACGCACCAGGGCCGCACGGTCGCCTGCGTCTACAAGCCGGTCCGCGGCGAGCGGCCGTTGTGGGACTTCCCCGACGGCACCCTCGCCCAGCGCGAGGTCGCCACGTACCTGGTCTCCGAGGCCACCGGCTGGGGCCTGATCCCGCCCACCGTGCTGCGCGACGGGCCGTACGGCGAGGGCATGGTGCAGCTCTGGATCGAGTCCGCGGCCGGTGGCGAGGACGGCGACGGTGAGGGCGGCGACGGCCAGGACGGGCCGGGCGCGCTGCTCGCGTTGACCGAGGAGACCGAGCCGGCACCGGGCTGGAAGGCCGTCGTCGAGGCCCAACTCGAAGGCGGCGGCACCGCGCTGCTCGTGCACGCCGACGACATACGCCTGCGGCGGCTCGCCGTACTCGACGCCGTCGTGAACAACGCCGACCGCAAGGGCGGCCACCTCCTGCCCGCCGCCGACGGGCGGCTGTACGGCATCGACCACGGCGTGACCTTCCACACGGACGACAAGTTGCGGACCCTGCTGTGGGGATGGGCGGGCGAGCCCCTCCCGGCCGAGGCCGTCGCGGTCCTCACCAAGCTCGCCACCGACCTCTCCGGCGCCCTCGGCGCCCAACTGGGCGCCCTGCTCACCCCCGCGGAGACGGCCGCACTGCGTTCCCGCGTCGACCGGCTGCTCGAAACCGGCGTTCACCCGGCCCCCTCCGGCGACTGGCCCGCCATCCCCTGGCCGCCGGTCTGAGAGCGCCTCACCAGCGGGTACGCGCCCCTGCCCGGTGCGGCCGTGCGCAAGGGCACCCATCCCGCAGGAAGTGGTTGCCCACCGGCCCGGTTACCCTCGTATCATGCATGCCTGGCCAGCTTCCGACGTCCCCGCCCTCCCGGGCACCGGACGCCCTCTTCGTCTGCACGACACGTCGACCGGTGGACTCGTCCCCATCGAGCCCGGTCCGGTCGCCCGCCTCTACGTCTGCGGGATCACCCCGTACGACGCCACCCACATGGGGCACGCGGCGACCTACAACGCGTTCGACCTCGTGCAGCGGGTGTGGCTCGACACGAAGCACCAGGTCGAGTACGTGCAGAACGTCACGGACGTGGACGACCCGCTGCTGGAACGCGCGGCGGCCACCGGCGACGACTGGACCGCGCTCGCCGAACGCGAGACCGCGCTGTTCCGCGAGGACATGACCGCGCTGCGGCTGCTGCCCCCGGCCCACTACATCGGCGCCGTCGAGGCCATACCCGGCATCGTGCCGCTGATCGAGCGGCTGCGGGAGACGGGCGCCGCGTACGACGTGGACGGCGACGTGTACTTCTCGGTCGAGTGCGACCCGCACTTCGGCGCGGTGTCCGGGCTGGACGCGGACGTGATGCGGCTGCTCGCCGCCGAGCGCGGCGGCGACCCGGAGCGACCGGGCAAGAAGAACCCGCTCGACCCGATGCTGTGGCGTGCCGAGCGGGACGGCGAGCCGAGCTGGGACGGCGCGTCCCTCGGACCCGGGCGGCCCGGCTGGCACATCGAGTGCGTCGCGATCGCCCTGGACCACCTCGGGATGGGCTTCGACGTCCAGGGCGGCGGTTCCGATCTCGCCTTCCCGCACCACGAGATGGGCGCGTCGCACGCGCAGGTGCTCACCGGGGAGTACCCGTACGCCAAGGCGTACGTCCACGCCGGGATGGTGGCCCTCGACGGCGAGAAGATGTCCAAGTCCAAGGGCAACCTCGTCTTCGTCTCCACGCTGCGCCGTGCCGGCGTCGACCCGGCCGCGATGCGGCTGGCGCTCCTCGCGCACCACTACCGGGCCGACTGGGAGTGGACCGACGACATCCTCGCCGACGCCGTCGCCCGCCTCGGCCGCTGGCGCGACGCCGTCTCCCGCCCCGACGGGCCGTCCGCCGACGCGCTGCTCGACGAGGTACGCGCGGCTCTCGCGGACGACCTCGATGCGCCGCGTGCGCTTGCCGCCGTCGACGCGTGGGCCTTGCAGGCGGCTGACGGGGGAACGGACACGGGCGCGCCCGGGCTGGTCTCCCGCACCGTCGACGCGCTCCTGGGCGTAGCCCTGTAGGGAGGGCCCCTCTCCCCGGTGGGTGGGTGCCCTACGGGCGCGGGGAGAGGGTGCACCGTCCCGGTGGGGGGCGCCGAATGAGGTCCCCCCAGCGGGACTACTCCTCGCCGTCTTCCCCGGAGTTGTCCCCGGAGTCGTCCTCGTCCGAGGGGTCCGGGGCCTCGCGGGGGGACGGCTTCGCGGAGTCCGGGTCGTCGCCGCGGGGGCGGAAGTTGGGCACCCCGTCGGTGCCCTCGCTGGTCGCGTAGTCCCCGGGGTCCCGCCGCCGCAGGTACCGCTCGAACTCCTTCGCGATGGCCTCGCCGGAGGCTTCCGGCAACTCCGCGGTGTCGCGCGCCTCCTCCAGCGTCTGGACGTACTCCGCGACCTCGCTGTCCTCCGCGGCGAGCTGGTCCACGCCGACCTGCCAGGCGCGGGCGTCCTCGGGGAGCTCGCCCTGGGGGATGCGCAGGTCGAGCAGGTCCTCCAGGCGGTTGAGGAGGGCCAGCGTGGCCTTGGGGTTGGGCGGCTGGGAGACGTAGTGCGGCACGGCGGCCCACAGGCTCACCGCGGGGATACCGGCGTGCGTGCACGCCTCCTGGAGGATGCCGACGATGCCGGTGGGGCCCTCGTAGCGGGACTCCTCCAGGTTCATGGCGGCGGCCAGTTCGGCGTCGGAGGTGACAGCGGAGACCGGGACCGGCCGGGTGTGCGGGGTGTCGCCGAGCAGCGCGCCGAGGATGACGACCATCTCGACGCCGAGTTCGTGGGCGAAGCCCAGGATCTCGTTGCAGAACGAGCGCCACCGCATGCTGGGCTCGATGCCGCGCACCAGCACCAGGTCGCGCGGCTTGGGCGACTGGATGCGGACCACGGACAGCCGGGTGGTCGGCCAGGTGATCTTCCGGGCGCCGCCGTCCATCCAGACCGTGGGCCGGTTGACCTGGAAGTCGTAGTAGTCCTCGGCGTCGAGCGCCGCGAAGACATCGCCCTTGAACTCCCGGTCGAGGTGGTCGACCGCGGTGGAGGCTGCGTCCCCGGCGTCGTTCCAGCCCTCGAACGCGGCCACCATGACCGGATCGATCAGCTCGGGAACACCCTCCAGCTCGATCACCCAGCTCCTCCTTCCGGCCGGCGGAGGCGGCTGTGCCGTCCCCGTACCGGCTGCTGTTGCGGCATCCTGCGACGTCCTCGGACGTCTCTCGGCGCTTCCCGGTGTTTCTCGCCGTTTCCCGCCGCGTCCGGGCGTTCGTCGGCGTACTTCTGCGTGCGGGAACCAGCCTACGGCGTAACGGAGGGTGCGCCGCAGCCCGAGCCGCGGCCGGTGCTCCTCACGGCGTTCCCCAGCCACTGCGGTACGCCGCCCAGTCGGCCGGGTCGGCGGCGAAGTCGACATACAACGCCAGCCCGAAGGCGCGCCGGTCGTGGTCGGTACGGGCGAGCGACACGCGGGCGCCGCGCACCGCGGCCGGGACGGTCTCGGCGTAGCCGTGGTGGCCCGTGTTCTCGGTGTGGTAACCGGGCAGCCCGATCAGGAGGTTGGTGGTCGCTGGGGTGACCTGGAGTGCGAGGGAGGTCTGTTGCGCGACGTAGCCGCCGAACAGGGACGAGGCGGGCAGTGCGGTGTCGTAGGCCATCACCGCGATCTGGTCGACCCGCCTGGCGACCTGCCCGAAGTACCGCTGGGACCACCACTTCGGGTGGCTGAACGGCAGGTGGGCGACGGCGTGCAGGCCGGGCAGCGGGTCGATCTGGGGCACCGCGGCGGACAGCGGCACGCCCCGGCCGGCGGTGAGCGCGTGCACGGTGTCGAGGGTGCGCAGGTAGCCGTCGTCACCGGACGGCACCGGCTCCAGGTCGAGATGGACGCCCTCGAAGCCGGCGTCGAGCACCTGCCGCGCCGAGTCGCGGATACGGTCGCGGACCGCGCCGTCGGCCAGGTGCAGCCCAGGCGTGCCGCCGTGGGCGACGGTGTCGCCGAGCCACGCCTGGACGCGGACGCCGGGCAGTTCGCGGTGCACGCCGGCGAGGAAGGCGGCCGCGGTGGGGTACAGGCCCGGGTCGAGGCTCCCGTCGGCGGAGAGCGGACCGGTGTGGACGTACAGGTCGCGGATGCCGCTGCCCCGTACCCGGTCGCGCAGCAGGGCGAGTTCGGCCGGGGTGCGGGTGCCGTCCACCCAGGCGTGGCCGAGCCAGACCGCGTCCTGGCCGCGGGTGCGGCCGGCGGCGGCCGGGTCGCCGGCGTACTGCGCCCGCAGCGCGCCGGCCACGCCGAGCATCGCCAGCACCGTCAGCACGGTGCCGGTGATCACCGCACGTCGGAGCCATCGCAACGCCGTGCGCCGGTTCGTCGTGCGTCTCACCAGCCACGACGCCCGTGGGCGCCACCCTTGAGACATCCGATCTGTAATCCACAAAGTTCGGGCTCCCCCCTGGACGAACACCGTCCATCCCGGCTATACATCGGATCATCGAAAAAAGATCCGATGTCTCGCGACGGGAGTGTGCATGAGTCCGACCATCACCGAGGTCGACGTGTACGACATCCGCTTTCCGACCTCGGAGCAGCTCGACGGCTCGGACGCCATGAACCCCGACCCCGACTACTCCGCCGCCTACGTGATCCTCCGCACCGACGCGCCCGAGGACCTGGCGGGATACGGCCTGTGCTTCACGATCGGCCGCGGAAACGATGTCGTCGCCGCCGCGATCGGGACACTGCGACCCTATGTGGTCGGCCGCACGGTGGACAGTGTCACCGGCGATCTCGGCGCCTTCTACCGGCTGCTCACCCACGACTCGCAACTGCGCTGGCTCGGCCCGGAAAAGGGTGTGATGCACATGGCGGCCGGCGCGGTCGTCAACGCCGCCTGGGACCTGGCCGCCCGTCAGGCAGGTTGCCCGGTATGGGAGTTGCTGGCCGGGATGACCCCGGAGCAACTCGTCGACCTGGTCGACTTCCGCTACCTCAGCGACGCGCTGACCAGAGACGAGGCGCTGGAGATCCTCCGCCGCGCCGAACCCGGCCGCGCCGAGCGGGCCGAACAACTGCGCCGCAGCGGCTACCCCGCCTACACCACGGAGCCCGGCTGGCTCGGCTACAGCGACGAGAAGCTGACCCGGCTGTCGAAGGAGGCGGTCGCGGCCGGCTTCACCCAGATCAAGCTGAAGGTCGGCGCCGACCTCGACGACGACCTGCGGCGGATGCGGCTGGCCCGGGAGGCGGTCGGCCCCGACATCCGGATCGCGGTCGACGCCAACCAGCGCTGGGACGTGGCCGAGGCCGTCGACTGGATGCGGGCGCTCGCGCCGTTCGACCCGTACTGGATCGAGGAGCCCACCAGCCCCGACGACGTGCTCGCGCACGCCGCCGTCCGGGCCGGCCAGCCGGTCCGGGTCGCCACCGGCGAACACGTCGCCAACCGCGTGGTGTTCAAGCAACTCCTGCAGGCCGGCGCGGTGGACTTCGTGCAGATCGACGCGGCCCGGGTGGCCGGCGTCAACGAGAACGTGGCGATCCTGCTGCTCGCCGCCAAGTTCGGCGTGCCGGTCTGCCCGCACGCGGGCGGCGTCGGGTTGTGCGAACTCGTCCAGCACCTTTCGATGTTCGACTACGTGGCCGTCTCGGGCACCTGGGAGGACCGGATCATCGAGTACGTCCCCCACCTGCACGAGCACTTCACCGACCCTGTGGTGATGGAGAACGGCCGGTACCAGGCGCCCGCCGCCCCCGGCTTCTCCGCCCGTATGGTCCCCGAGACCCTCACCGACTACCGCTACCCGGACGGCCCGGTCTGGGTGGCCCGACAGGAGCTGGCCCGATGACCGACACCACCGTATCCGCCCCCGCCCTCCACCCGCAGGACCTCGCCGGGCTGACCGCCCTGGTCACCGGCGGCGCCTCCGGTATCGGCGCGGCCACCGCCCGGCTGCTGACCGCCCGCGGCGCGCGGGTCGCCGTCCTGGACCGCGACCCCTCCGGCGCACCCGAGGGCACCGTCCCGGTACGGGCCGACGTCACCTCCGACCAGGCGGTCCGGGCGGCGGTCGCCGAGGCGGTGGGCGAGCTGGGCAGCCTGCACATCCTCGTCGGCAACGCCGGGATCGGCGCCATCGGCACCGTCGAGGACAACGCCGACGACGAGTGGCAGCGGGTCATGGACATCAACGTCCTCGGCCTGGTGCGGGCCGCGCGCGCCGCGCTGCCGCACCTGCGCAAGGCCGCCGCGGTCCGGCCCGGCAGCGCCTCGATCACCCACACCTGCTCCATCGCCGCCACCGCGGGCCTGCCCCAACGGGCCCTGTACAGCGCCAGCAAGGGCGCCGTACTCTCGCTCACCCTGGCGATGGCCGCCGACCACGTACGCGAGGGCGTACGCGTCAACTGCGTCAACCCCGGGACCGCCGACACCCCGTGGGTCGGCCGGCTGCTCGACCAGGCCGACGACCCGGCCGCCGAGCGGGCGGCGCTCAACGCCCGGCAGCCGCTGGGCCGGCTGGTCAGCGCCGACGAGGTCGCCGCCGCGATCGTCTACCTGGCGAGCCCGGCGGCGGCGAGCGTCACCGGAGCCTCCATCGCCGTGGACGGCGGCATGCAGGGGCTGCGGCTGCGTCCGGCAGCGGACTAGCAGCGGACTGGCACCACCTCTCTCCACCCGCTCCACCCTTCACAGAGCCGACATCACCCACACCCGGAAGGGCAGGACTCGACGATGAGACTGCGCACGACGACCGTGGCCGCCTGCGCCGCACTGCTCGCGGTCACCGCGCTCGCGGGCTGCAACCGAGGCAGCGACAGCAAGGCCGGAGGCAACTCGGGCAAGGTGGGCATCGACCTGCCGCGCTCCGACAGCGATTTCTGGAACTCGTACAACAGCTACATCGAGAAGGACATCAAGGCCGGCGCCGTCTCCGCGCTGCCGCGCACCAACTCGCAGAACGACATCGGCAAGCTCGTCGCCAACGTGCAGAGCTTCGCCAACCAGGGCGCCAAGGCGGTCGTGATGGCCCCGCAGGACACCGGTGCCATCGCCTCCACCCTCGACCAGATGGCGAAGAAGAAGATACCCGTGATCAGCGTGGACACCCGCCCGGACAAGGGGCCGGTGTACATGGTGGTCCGCGCCGACAACAAGGCGTACGGCACGAACGCCTGCAAGTACCTGGGCGCGCAGCTCAAGGGCAAGGGCAAGGTCGCCGAGTTCGAGGGCGACCTGTCCTCCATCAACGGCCGGGACCGCTCGGTGGCGTTCGCCTCCTGCATGAAGACCAACTTCCCCGGCATCAAGGTGATCCCGCTCGTCACCAACTGGGACGGCGCCACCGCGTCGGCCAAGCTCCAGACCACGCTGGCCTCCAACCCGGACCTCAACGGCCTCTACATGCAGGCCGGTGGCGTCTTCCTGCAGCCCACCCTCGCCCTGCTGAAGCAGAAGGGCCTGCTCAAGCCGGCCGGCACCGCGGGCCACATCACCATCATCTCCAACGACGGCATCCCGGAGGAGTTCAAGGCGATCAAGGCCGGCGAGATCGACGCGACGATCTCCCAGCCCGCCGACACCTACGCCAAGTACGCGCTGTACTACGCGAAGGCGGCCATCGAGGGCAAGACCTTCAAGCCCGGCCCGACCGACCACGGCTCGAACATCATCAAGATCCCGAACGGCCTGGAGGACCAGCTGCCGGCGCCGCTGGTGACGAAGACCAACGTGGACGACCCCAGCCTGTGGGCCAACCAGCTCGGGAAGAGCTGACCCATGGCCGAGGCCGTACCGCCCTCCGCGGTCCACGCGGAGGGCATCGTCAAACGGTTCGGGGCCACGGTGGCCCTCGACCAGGTGGGCATCACCGTCGCGGCCGGCGACTCGCACGCGCTCGTCGGCCGCAACGGCGCAGGGAAGTCCACCCTCGTGTCCGTGCTGACCGGGTTGCAGAACCCGGACGCCGGCCAGGTCCGGTTCCAGGGCGCGCCGGCGCCCGCGCCCGGCGACACCGCCGGCTGGCAGTCGAAGGTCGCGTGCGTCTACCAGAAGTCCATGGTGGTCCCGGACCTGACCGTCGCGGAGAACCTGTTCCTCAACCGCTTCGGCGGCGGGCGGATCAGGTGGTCCGGGCTGCGCACCCGGGCCCGCGACCTGCTCGGCGAGTACGGCGTGGACGTCGACCCCAACGCGCGGGCCGGCGATCTCACCGTGGAACAGGGCCAGTTCGTGGAGATCGCCCGGGCGCTGTCCTTCGGCGCCCGCTTCATCATCCTCGACGAGCCCACCGCGCAGCTCGACGCGGCCGGCATCGACCGGCTCTTCACCAAGCTGCGCGAACTCCAGCAGCAGGGCGTGGCGTTCCTCTTCATCTCGCACCACCTGCAAGAGGTCTACGACCTGTGCACCACCGTCACGGTCTACCGCGACGCGCGGCACGTGCTGACCGCGCCGGTCGCGGAACTCGGCAAGGACGCGCTGGTGGAGGCGATGACCGGGGAGGCGCCCGGCGGCGCCGCGGCCTGGCACGCGAAGCCGGCCGCGGCCAAGGGCACGTCCAAGGGCGGGTCCGAGGCGAAGGGCAACGACGGCGCCGTACTGCGGGCCGACGGCCTGGCACTGGCGGACGCCTTCGAGCCGGTCGACTTCGCGGTGCGCCCGGGCGAGGTGCTCGGCCTGGCCGGGGCCACCGCGAGCGGCAACACCGCGCTCGGCGAGACCCTGGTCGGGCTGCGCAAGGCCACCGCCGGCCGCACCCTGGTCGGCGGCAACCCGGTCAAGCCCGGCAGCGTCCCGCACGCGCTGGGCGCCGGCATCGGCTACGTACCGGAGGACCGGCACCGCCAGGGCCTGGTGCTGAACCGCAGTGTCGCGGAGAACGCCACGCTGTCGGTCACCGACCAACTCGGCCCGTACGGCATGGTGTTGCCGGGCCGGACCAGGGCGTTCGCGCAACGCATGATCAACTCGCTGGACATCAAGACCTCGGGGCCGGCCCAGCCGGTCTCCGACCTGTCCGGCGGCAACCAGCAGAAGGTCGTCATCGCCCGTGCGACGGCCCGCGAGCCGCGGGTGCTGGTGGCGATCCGGCCCACCGCCGGCGTGGACGTGAAGTCCAAGGACGCGCTGCTGGGCGTGGTGCGCGGGGTCGCCGACCGCGGCAACGCCGCCGTCATCGTCTCCGACGAACTGGACGACCTGCGGGTCTGCGACCGGGTGATCGCGCTCTTCCACGGGCGGGTGATCGCCGAGTTCGGCAGCGGATGGAGTGACCGGGACCTGGTCTCGGCGATGGAAGGGCTGCCCGCGGGCGGCGACGAGGGGACCGAGGAATGAGTGACACCAGCCAGTTGACCGCGGAAGCCGCCGCCCCGGATCAGCCGAAACGGGCCGTGGCACGGCTCAGGTTCGCCAACTACCGTGACCTGTCCCTGATCCCGGTGATCTTCATCGTGGGCGTGGTCGGCTTCATCGTCTCGCCCACCTTCCTGACCTCCGACAACCTGATCGGCGTCCTTCAGCAGTGCAGCGAGCTGAGCCTGCTGGTGCTCGGCGAGGCGATGATCCTGATCATCGGCCGGATGGACCTGTCGCTGGAATCCACCATCGGGGTGGCCCCGGTGATCGCCATGTGGCTGGTGATGCCCAGCACCGGCTCGGCGACCTACCACGGCATCGGGCTGCTGCCCGGTTGGACCTCGATCCCGATCTGCCTGCTGGTCGGCGTCATCGTCGGCGGGTTCAACGGCTTCATGATCCTCAAACTGAGAGTCAACGGCTTCATCGCCACCCTCGGCATGCTCACCATGCTGCGCGGGCTGCAAGTCGGCATCTCCCAGGGCAAGTCCATCGTCGAGGTGCCCAAGTCCTTCTCCTACCTCGGCGGCGCGTCCTGGTTCGGCGCCCCCGCGGCGATCTGGATCTGCCTGGTGCTGTTCGTGGTCGGCGGCCTCACCCTCGGCTACCTGCGGCACGGCCGCGCGCTGTACGCGATCGGCGGCAACAAGGAGGCGGCCCGCGCGGCCGGCATCCGCGTCGACCTGGTCACCTGGTCGGTGCTGGCCGTCGCCTCGCTGCTGGCCGCCTTCGCCGGCATCCTCTACGTCGGCCACTACGGCGCGATCTCCTCCACCCAGGGCCAGAACTGGATCTTCCAGGTCTTCGCGGCCACCGTGATCGGCGGGATCAGCCTCAACGGCGGCCGGGGCACCCTCTTCGGCGCCCTCACCGGTGTGGTCGCCCTCCAACTCGTGGTGAACGTGATGACGCTCGGCGGGGTGCCGCCGCTGTGGAACCAGTTCCTCTACGGTGCGATCATCATCGTCGCCCTGATCATCTCCCGGTTCGCGAGCGGGGAACAGGAGGACTAGGGAAGCAGGACGCCCGGCCGGCAGCCGTCAACTGCCGGCCGTCAGGGCACTGGCCGTCAACTTCCTTCCGCCGGCGGGGAGAAGGCCGCCCCGAGCGGGCCCCGCACCGTACCGACGTACACGCTAAGGAGAGACCCACCCCATGCCCGTACCGGCACTGCCCCGGCTCGGCCTCGGCTGCGCCCCGCTGGCCAACCTCTACACCGCGATCACCGACGAGCAGGCCGAGGCCACGGTCTCAGCCGCGTTCGACACCTTCGGCGGGGACGTGACGTACCTCGACACGGCGCCGCACTACGGCATGGGCCGCTCCGAGGAGCGACTCGGCCGCGCGCTGGCCGGGCGGGACCGGGGTTCGTATCTGCTGTCGACCAAGGTCGGCCGGCGGCTGCGCGACCTCGGCCCCGGCGAGTCCCCGGACGAGCAGGGCTACGTCGACAGCCCCGCCAGGGCCCGGGTCTGGGACTTCACCGCGGACGGCATCAACGCCACCCTGGAGGGCTCGCTGAAGCGCCTCGGCGTGGACAGCGTGGACATCGTCTACCTGCACGACGTCGAGGACCACCTGCGCGAGGTCTACGACAGCGGCTTCCCGGCGCTGGCCGCCCTGCGCGACCAGGGCGTGGTCAAGGCGATCGGCTTCGGCATGAACTACAGCGGGGTGATGGCCGGCCTCGTCGCCGACCTCGACGTCGACGTGGTGCTGTGCGCGGGCCGCTGGACGCTGCTGGAGCGCACCGCGTACGACGACCTGCTGCCGGTCTGCGAGCGGCGTGGCACCCAGGTGGTGGTCGGCGGCGTCTACAACTCCGGTCTGCTGGCCGACCCCAGGCCCGGCGCCCACTACAACTACGAGGCCGCGCCCGCCGATCTGATCGAGCGGGCCCAGCACATCCAGCGGGTCTGCGCGCAGTTCGGGGTGCCGCTGCGGGCAGCCGCGCTGCGATACCCCTTCGCGCACCCCTCGGTGGCCTGCGCGGTGATCGGCGCGGCCAACGCGGCCGAGACCCGCGACAACGCGGCGCTGTTCGACCACGAGATCCCCGACGACCTGTGGCACGCGCTCGTCGAGCAGGGACTGCTCGACGCGGACGTACCGCTGCCACTGACGAGAAAGTGAGCCGGCCGATGCGGATCGACGCGCACCACCACCTGTGGGACCTCGACCGCCGCCCGCAGCCCTGGCTGCGGGGCGACGCACTCGAACCCATCAACCGCACCTTCGCGCTGCCCGAGTTGGAGCCGCTGCTCGACGCGCACGACATCGCCGCGACCGTCGTCGTCCAGTCCAGCTCCTCGCTCGACGAGACCCGTGAGCTGCTCGCCATCGCCCGCGGTTCGCACGGCCGGATCGTCGGGGTGGTCGGCTGGGCCGACCTCACCGACCCCGACGGGCTGCCCGCGGTGCTCACCGAATTCGCCGCGGCCGGACCGCTGGTCGGCATCCGCCATCAGATCCAGGACGAGGCCGACCCGCAGTGGCTGGACCGGCCCGACGTCCGCGCCGGGCTGCGCGCCGTGGGCGCCGCCGGGCTCGCCTACGACCTGCTCGTCACCCCGCGCGAGTTGCCCGCGGCGCTCGCCGTGGTCGAGGAACTGCCCGAAGTGCGGTTCGTGCTGGACCACGCCGGCAAGCCGCCGATCGCGGCGGGGGAGTGGGAGCCGTGGGCCGAGCAGATCGCCGCGATCGCCGACCACCCCAACGCGGTGTGCAAGCTGTCCGGGCTGATCACCGAGGCGGACTGGGAGTCCTGGCGGCCCCTGGACATCCTGCCCTATGCCCGCCACGTGCTCGCGTCCTTCGGCTCCGACCGCGTTCTGTTCGGCTCCGACTGGCCCGTCTGCACTCTCGCCGGCCGCTACTCCGACGTCTTCGCCCTCGCGGAACAGGCCGTCGCCGGACTCACCCCGGACGAACGGGACGCGGTGCTCGGCGCCAACGCGATCCGTGCGTACGGGTTGGCCTGACCCCCCGGGGTGCCCCGTCCTCGCCGTACGGGACCTTGCGGACCGCAGTGGCTGGTCGCGCAGTTCCCCGCGGGTTCCTCCGCGAAAGGAGGGTCACCAACCAAGGGGCGCGGGGAACTGCGCGCGCAACCGTCCACCGGTGGGTGGTCCCTGAACCGACAGAACCACCCACCCCGGAGGGTCGGGGGCACCCCCTAAAGCGTGGAGCGGAGCCACTGTTCGACGCTGGCGACGTGGACCGTCGCCCAGGAGCGGGCCGCCTCCGCATCGCGATCGCGCAGCGCAGCGAGAATCGCCCGGTGCTCGTGCAGGGTGCGGCTGACCGCGTCCTCCTGGGTGAGCCCGCGCCAGACACGGGCGCGGGTGGTGGGACCGGAGAGCCCGTCGAGCAGCGAACAGAGCACGGAGTTGCCGGAGCCCTGGACGATGCCGCGGTGGAAGTCCAGGTCCGAGGCGACCAGTTGCTCCACGGACGGGGTGGGGCCGAGGGCGTCCAGCTTGCCCTCCAGCACGTCGAGGTCCTCCGGGGTGATCCGCACCGCCGCCATCGCGGTGGCCGCCGGTTCGAGGATGCGCCGCACCGCGAGGAACTCCAGCACCGTGTCGTCGCGGTGGAAGTCCACCACGAAGCTCAGCGCCTCCAGCAGCAGCTGGGGGTCGAGGCTGGTGACGTAGGTGCCGTCGCCCTGGCGCACGTCGAGGATGCGGATCAGTGACAGCGCGCGCACCGCCTCGCGCAACGAGTTGCGGGAGAGCCCCAGTTCGGCAGCGAGCTCGCTCTCCTTGGGCAACCGGTCTCCCGGCCGTAGCGTCCCCGAGACGATCATGTCCTTGATCTTCTCGATCGCCTCATCCGTGACCGCCATCCGGGCCCTCCCCAGTTCTACATCTCCCGGCACTACGCCGTGCCAGACCTCCGATGTATCTCCATTATGAGCCACGACCCCGCCCCCTCCTAACGGTCGCCGCAACCAGTTCCGCGGATCACCTGCCGGCGTAGTGCGTCGGCGGCTCTCCGGTGGCGGCGGTGAAGTCGCGGATGAAGTGCGACTGGTCGGCGTAGCCGAGCTCGGCGGCGAGCATCGGCCAGTCGACGCGGGTGCCCTCGTCCGCCCGCGCGGCGGCCTCGTGCAACCGGGCCCGGCGCAGCACCCACTTCGGCGACGCTCCGACGTATTCGGCGAACAGCCGTTGGAGCCGCCGCACCGGCAGACCCGACGCGCGGGCCACCGCGTCCACCCGCAGGACGCCGGGATCGGAGGTGAGGCGCTCGACGAGCGCACCTGCCTGCGCGACCCGCGGATCGGGCACCGCGGGCACGAATCCGAGCAGGAAGCGGTCCACCGCCGCCGACATCGCGTCCAGGTCCTCCATCGCCAGCACCTCCCGGCCCAGCGCCTCCGTTCCGGCCCCGAAGTACTCGGCGGCGGGCACCGAGCGGTCCACCAGCTCCGCCACCGGCCCCCGGGCGAACGGCCGGAAGGCCCCCGCCCGGAACCGCAC
>NZ_JACEGK010000049.1:0-22609 GCF_056859195.1 Streptomyces sp. NH27 | reverse complement strand
CCGTGACAAGCCGCGCCTGGAGCCCTCGGCCCAAAAGTCGTCGTGAACGAACGGCAGGCGGATCACACGAGGTCCGCAAGGGTCAGGCAGACGCCCGCGGGCCCGGGCGCCCGGGGCGGAGAGCGGTACCAGGCACAGCGAACAGCCATCGGCCGTACCGCCGCCCCGCCCCCGAACTGCCCTCCTACCGCACGAAACTGCCCGTGAACACGAGGCTGTTCCGGCTGATCTCGCTGCCGTGGACAGCGAGTCGGCGCTGCCGCTGCACGGCCGGCCGCGGTTGACCGACCAGAACGCCGGCCGCCCGACGCCGTTGCGCGTCGTGAAGCTCTTCACCGTCTGGGCGTGAGGACCGGTCCGGATCCGCACCGCCCGCCGCGCCTCGCCGGTGCCCCGCGAACGCGACCCCCTGGCAGCACCCTGAGTCGTGTTCGCGCCGGCCGGGTCCGCCTATCCGCTGTAGGTGTAGGTGAATTGGGGGGTGTCGTACTGGGCGCCGCTCTTCTCGTAGGTGAACCAGTACGTGACGACGGTGCCCGATGAGAGGCCGCTGATGTTCTGCGTCCAGGTGCCTGCGCTGTCGGTCATCCGGAAGTTCTGCTGGCCGGCGCCGTTGACGAGGTAGTGCACGTCCACGTAGGCCGCGGGCGTCGTCGGTACGAAGGTGATCCGCGCCTGGCCGCCGCCGGTGGACACGGCGCTCGCGGTGTAGTCGGGCGAGGTCGTACCGCCGGTGGTGCCTCCGGTGGAGGTGCCGGTCGACGTGCCGGTGCTGGTGCCGCTGGACGTATTGCTCCCGCTGCTGGTCTCGTTGACCGTGATCCAGTCGACGCTCATGCCGGCGCCGGAGCTGATGTCGGCCGAGGGCGAGGTGCAGCCGCAGACCTTGTTGGGGTAGGAACCGCCGATGGCCACGTCGAAGATTGCGAAGAAGCCGTGGTCGACGGCCGCCTGCCAGGTGGCTGCCGAGACCTCGTTCTCGTCGACGGTGTAGGTCAGGTTGCCGTCGAGGTAGAACCGCAGCTGCTCCGCGGCGGTGTTGGTGCGGTCCACGATCACCGAGTACGTGTGGTAGCCGGTCTGGCAGCCGCTGCACGCCTGCAACCCGCTGCTGATGCCGTCCGGGTCATGGCACTCCCCGGCCCAGGCGCCGCAGTGGAAGGTGGTGGAGTGCTGGCTCAGCGCGTTGACGTCCTCCATGATGTCCATCTCGCCGATGCTCGGCCAGTTGGTCGCCCCGACCGGCCTGGCATCCGCGCCCATCGCCCAGAACGCGGGCCAATAGCCCAGGCCGCTGGCCGGGTTGGGCTGCTCCAGCGACGCGCTGATCTCCAACTGGCCGCCGGCCGGCGCCGCGAAGTCGGTGCGCTGGGTCTCGATCCGGCCCGAAGTCCAGTTCCCCGCAGCGTCCTTGACCGGCTTGATGACCAGGTGCCCGGCGCCGTCCTGGTAGACGTTCGTGGTCGAGTCGGTGGCCGTCTCCATCTCGCCGGTGCCCCAGTTCCCGGCGGCGCCGGGGTAGTTGTAGCCGGTGCCGGTGTCGTAGAGCCAGTTGGACCGGTCGAGTCCGGTGCCCGCGGTGCCGTTGAAGTCGTCGCTGAACACGGTGGTCCACCCGGCGGGGGGCGCCGGCGCGGCCACCGCGGCCGAACCGCCGGAGACCGTCAGCGTCAGAACACCGGCGAGCAGCAGGAGCAGGGCGCTGAACACGGTCGGCAGGACTCGCCGGCGGCGCCTCCCGCCGCCCGGCGCGAGGCCGGGCAGTGCGTTATTCCTCATGGCTTGTTGTGACCTTTCTCCAATGGGTGGGGTCTGTTGAAGGGGTCAAGTACGAGCGGGTCGCGCGGAGTGACGGCGCGTCGTACCGACCCGAGCCGGCGACGGCCGATGGGTCGTCGCCCTCGGGTCGGGAGCGGAACCCGGGCTCCGCGCAACGGAATCGGGGGTTCTTTGTGTGTTCATGAACTGAACGGGAAGTGTGGTCGGGCCGGTTCGGATCTGCAGACCTCAACTGCGTTGGTTCTCCTCCATCGAGGAAACCTTCGATTCGGCGGATTGGAAGCGCTCTCAGCTACCAGGATCGTGATGGAGTCTCAGTGAATGAGGCGTACGCGTCAATGACTTGAACAAGATCGACTTGACGACGAGCACTGGCGCGCCGTACGTCCTCCGGTGGGACGACGGCGGCTACGGGCAGACCGATTCCGGCGCGGACTTTTTGGCGGAGACATTGCCGCACTGCCGGACGGCAGGCTGGCCTTGGCTTTCACGCCCAGGTCGCAGCCGACCAAAGCGGCCGATGGCCGGCCCTCGACCGGTCACCGTCGACACGGTCGATCGCCCGGCCGGCTGGCCGAGGTGTTGGCGAGACGGCTGCACTGGGTGGGTGGACATCACTCCAACGCAGCCGCCTTGCGCAGCAGCACCGCCCGCTCGCGGGCATTGCGGCACAGCCGGGCGGCGAGCTCCAACTCGGCCCGGGCCTCGGCGGTACGGCCGAGGCGGAGCAGCAGTTCGCCGCGCACGCCCGGGAGCAGGTGCGATCCCGACAGGTGGCCGCAGGCGGCCAGGTCGTCGACCATGAACAGCGCCTGCTGCGGTCCGCTCGCCATCGCGACGGCCGCGGCCCGGTTGAGCTCGACGACGGGTGACGGAGCCACCCGGCCGAGCGCCTCGTACAGGAGCACGATGCGCTCCCAGTCGGTCTCCGGCACCGAGGGCGCCGTCGAGTGGCAGGCGGCGATCGCCGCCTGCAGCCCGTACGGTCCAAGGCCCCGTCCGGCGGCCGCGGCCCGGCCGAGCGCGGCCAGGCCGCGACGAATTGCCGACCGGTCCCACAGGCGCCGGTCCTGGTCCTCCAGCAGTACCGCCTCCCCATCGGGCCCGGTTCGTGCCGGAAAGCGCGCGGCGGTGAGCTCGAACAGCGCGAGCAGCCCGTACACCTCCGACTCACCAGGCAGCAGGGCAACCAGCATCCGGGCCAACCGGACAGCCTCGTAGGCGAGATCGGGGCGCACCAGGCGGTCGCCGCTTGTCGCCGTCGAGCCCTCCGTGTAGATCACATACAGGACGCTCAGGACCCTGCCGAGCCGTGCCGGCCGCTCCTGCGACGGCGGCAGCTCGAACGGCACGTGCGCTGCGGCGATCGTCTTCTTCGCGCGGGTGATCCGGGCCTGGACGGTCGGCACGGGTACGAGGAACGCCCGGGCGATCTCCTCGCTGGACAGGCCGCCCACCACGCGCAGCGTGAGTGCCACTTGGGCCTCGGGCGAGAGCACCGGGTGGCAGGCGGTGAACATCAGGGCCAGGACGTCGTCGTCGACTCGGTCGGGGTCCCACGGCAGGTCGTCCGGCTGCTCCGGCGCGCCCGCCGCGCCTGTGCTGAACTCGCCCTCGGCCAGCCGGCCCGCGAGTGCGGCGTACCGCTCGTCGAGCGTCGAGGCGCGGCGGAAGGCGTCGATGGCCCGCCGCCGCCCGGTCGCCAGCAGCCAGCCCACCGGGCTGGCCGGCGCACCCTCGCGCGACCAGCTGACCAGTGCCTCCGCCAGCGCCTCCTGCGCGACGTCCTCAGCGAGCGCGAAGTCCCCGGTATAGCGCGCCAGCGCGCCGACGATCCGTGCGGACTCGATCCGCCAGACGGCCGAGACGGCCCGCCGTGCCGCCTCGGCGCTCGGCGGGCCGCCGACGACCTCGGGCATCAGAGCTGGCCGGTCCGCTCGCGCCACGCCCGCTCCTTGGTGATCCACTCGTTGTCCTGCGGGAACTCCTCGATGCCGGGCACCCGGCGGACCTCGCACTTCGAGCCGGGGAACGCCGGGAGGCGCTTGGCCCACTCGACCGCATCCTCCTTCGAGGCGACATCGATCACGTAGAAGCCGCCGAACAGTTCCTTCGTCTCGCCGTACGGCCCGTCGGTGACCACCGGGGTCTCCCCGCTGAAGTCCACCACCACGCCCTGCGACGGGTCGTCCAGCCCCTCGGCGGCGACGAGCACGCCCGCCCGGATCAGCTCCTCGTTGAAGCGGCCCACCGTCTCGAGCATCTCCTCGAAAGGCGTCTCCATCATCTTCGCGACGGACTCGTCCGTGCCCCGCATGATCAGCATGTACTTCGCCATCTCCGGCCTCCTTGATCGGGGGTCGCCTCTCGACCCTCTCCATCCCAGGTCGAACGGCGCAGTCGCAGATCGACACGGCAGGCAAGCATGGATCATTTTCTTTCGGACAGACGCCCTCGTCCCACATTCCGCAGCGGTGGGAGACGACAGGAAGCGGCGTGTGGAGGGTGGCGAAGCGAAGCAAGCAGGTCTGTCGATCCCCGAGCGCGGGATGGGGACTTCCCACGCGCCTCGTCGGAAGCCGGACACCGGCTGTCACCATCGCTCCTGTGGATCCGGCCATGGGCTCGGCGCGGATCTCGAAGCCGCCGCCGAGGGTGCCGTGTGCCGGCCGGGCCAGGGAGTCCACCATGCCGGGCTCGATGTCCGCGCGGTCACCGATCTTGTTCATGGTGATGTGCAGGCCGTCGCCGGGGACCTCGTCCATGCCCAGGCCGGTAAGGGCCTGCTGGCATGAATGTGCCGCTTTGGCTTCCGAGCGGGGGAGTCTGTGCGATCGTCAGATCCTGCGTGTCGGTCAGTGTGGTCGGACCTGCCAGGTCGGCCGATGGAGTTGGGCGTTGTACACGATGATGTCGGCGTGGTCGGTGGGGTGGGCGGTGGCGGAGTAGAGCTGTTGGGCGGGGATGTAGCGGTTGCGCCAGGATCGTTCGATTTCGGTGGCATCGGCGGTGGATCCGGCCGGCGCCGCGTCTCGGTCCCGGGCCCGGTCCACCGTCTGCTCGAAGGGGACGGATACGAAGATGCGCAGGTCCCACCGGTCGATGAGTTCCGGGCGCAGGAGGAAGACGCCGTCGAAGAGGAGTACGGCGTCCGCGGGGGCGGTCGTGGCCGGTGGCGACAGCGGGGTGTCGGTGTCATTGTCGTAGACGGCGTGTTGGAACTTTCGGTGTCCGCCCGGGCCCAGCGGGTCGAGCAGGACCCGGCACAGTGCGGCGCGGTCGTGGGCGTCGAAGTAGCAGCCTTCGGCCGAGTACCGGCCGCGTCGGTAGCGCTGTGCACGGGGGACGAGGAAGTCGTCGAGGGTCGCGCGGATGCCGTCGCGGTCCTGCGCGCGCAGGACGATGGCGAGTTCGTCGGCCAGCGTGGTCTTGCCGGCGGCGGGCGGCCCGTCGATGGCGACCCGCAGTGGGTGCGCGGTTGTGACGGACCTGATCGCCTCGGCCAGCCGATCGATGAGCTCGCCGCGGGTACCTTGATCCATTTTCTGCCTCTCTCACGGCGTCGGTGTGCAGGGCACGTCAGGTCGCGGTCGCCGGCTCGCGTCCCACGAGGGCGCCTCGTTCGAAGCGGGCTCCGGCACGGACGAGAGCGTACTGCCGTGCCCGACCGGCGCCGTCACGTTGTGGATCCCGCCGGTCGGCGCGGTTGCCCGGTCGACCGCGAACGTTGCGACGTCCCGCACGTCGACCGGTTGGCTGCTGCGCAGGGGGTCGCCCGGAGCCGGCATCCGGCCGCCCGCCGCCGCGCGGCGCAGCCACCACGGCAGCCGGCCGACGTACTCACCGGGCCCCAGGATCACACCGGGTCGCAGCAACGCCGCCTGGTCCTTGAAGATTTCCAGGACCGCGTTTTCCGCACCGGCCTTCTGGGTGTCGTAGTGCGTGTTCGGGCCGTCGGTTCCTGGTGACATGGAGCCATGGTCGGGCTCGGCGTCGGCCGGGCACAACAGGGCGTCAGGACAGGCCGTCCTGTTCGCGTGCCCTCCGCTTCTTGGGCCGAGGGCGTAGGCGGTCATGGAGGTTCAGGCCGGCTGTTGCTGCGGCGAGGATGAGTATGAGGACGGAGAGGATCCGCAGGGCGCCGTGACCGGCGATGGCCTGGTTGGCGAACCAGATTGCGGAGACGCCGGTGAGGATGCCGGTGAGAACCTTGCGAAGGAGTTCCATGGCCAGGGTCGACTTCCAGCGGAGCGAGGCGCTGGAGGTTGCCAGCTCGTAAGAGCTTAGACGGGTGGCCGGACCACCCTGGACCGTCGACGGTCACTCAGTTCGCCACCTCAAGTGGGTTGAGGGTCGCGCAATTCCTCACCCTCACGGTCACGAGTTCCCATGGGGAAGGCGGTTTTTCGGGAGAACGATGTCTGCCGGCTCGCCCTTGGAGGCCCTGGTCGTGCCCTTACGATGATCTGATGCGCCAGGCCGACCCGAAGCCGTACTGGAACACCAACGTCGCCCGGCACCCGGGCATCCTCCGTGCCGTGCCTGAGAGTTGCGGCGACGCGTTGGACGTCGGGTGCGGGGACGGGCTGCTGGCGGGGAAGCTCGCCGAGCGGGCGAAGCGCGTCACAGGGATCGACGAGTCGCCGGAGATGATCGGCTGCGCGTGCAACGTCGCTGCCGGTTACCCGGGCCTCACGTTCGTCGAGGGCGACTTCCTCACCGCCGACCTCCCTGCCGAGGGCTACGACTTCATCTGCTCGGTGACCGCGATCCATCACATGGACTTCGAGGCGGCCCTCATCCGTATGCGTGAGCTGCTGCGGCCCGGCGGCACGCTGATGGTCGTCGGCCTGGCCCGAGAGGCGAGCGTGGCGGAGTGGGCTGCGCTGATCGCGGCTGCGCCGATCGTACGGATCACGAAGGTGCTGCGTCGCGCGCGAGGGCCGGAGGGCATGCCGGTCGCCGTCCCGCGGATGAGCTACGGGCAGGTCCGGGCTGCGGCACGACGACTGCTTCCGGGTATGCACTATCGTCGGCACGTGCTCCGCCGGTACTCGCTGACCTGGGAGAAACCCGGTCGCCCACTGGCGTAGGGGATTGAATTCCCCCCATCTCGGGCGGTTTGGGCTTTGCATGATTGTCTGCCACGAATTCCTTTGGATGGCCATGGGCAGCGCGGAGGACGGGATCGAGGGACCTGGTCGTCGCGGAGCTGCTCATGTTCCTCGTCCTGTTTCGGACGGCCGATGGGCAGCCCGGATGGCGGGGGGAACGTTCGTCGTGGTCGACATCACCGAGATCTACGTCCACTGGTACGCGGGCAGCTCGAAGAGCGCGCTGGCCGCGTCGCTGGGAGCGGACCGCAAGACGGTCAGGAAGTACCTGGCGCCGGCGGAGGCGGCAGGGATCGTCCCGGGCGGCCCGCCGATCAGCGAAGCCGACCGGGCCGGGCCGATCGAAGGGCGGTTCCCCGCTCCACGACCCACCAGCGGCCGTTGGCTCTGCGTGAAGAACCGGTGGGCGGAGAGCCGACGTCCTTCATCGTACGGGCGCAAGGAGTACCGCACCATCAGAAGCGATCCGGGCGGCAACCCGACAGAGCCGACTCGATGGTTCCGTCGACCAACTCCCGTGCGACCAGGCGGCCCACGGCCGGGGCGAGCGTGACCGCCGAGTGCATCACCGCCAGGTAGAGGCCGGGGACCTCGGCGACCGGTCCGACGATCGGCTCACCGTCGGCCGGCATCGGGCGCACTCCGAGTCGGGTGCTGAGCAGCTCGACGCTCCCGGCGTCATCGAAGGTGGACCGGACGGCGGCAAGGGCCCGTTCGGGCGAGTCCGCGGCGGCGATCAGCCGGTCCGCGGCGACCTGCCGAAGATCGAAGTCCTCGGTGTTGACCACGGTGCGGACCAGACCGGCCGGAGCGCTGAAGCGGAACAGCGGGCACGGCGACGGTTCGACCGGGACGCGCACGCCGAGCGGCGCGCCCAGCGCGGCCGTGGCAACTCCGGCCGCCAGCACCACCGTCGCACCGGAGAGAGGTCCTGCTGCCGTCTCGACCCCGGCGATCCGGCCCGCTGTATCCCGGCGGACCGCGGTAACCGGCGTATCCAGATGTACCCGAGCTCCATGGGTGCGAGCGCCCGCGACCAGCCGCTCGGTCACGCCCACCGAGTCAACAGCGCCGTCCTCCGGCGCCCAGACAGCGCACTCCGGAGGCTGCCGAAGGTTGGGCTCAAGTGTCTTCACGGTGGCCGCGTCCACGATCGTCTGCCCGGGTCCGGCGTCCGGCGCGCTGCCCTGCCTGGTCCAGCTCAGCGAGCCGGACCAGTCCACCGGGAGTCCCGGCAGCTCGGCCCCGAGCCGGTGGTACTCCGCCGTCGCGGTGGCCCGCAGCCCGGCGGCCGGACCTTTACGCACGCCGGACGATCCGATCCAGGCGAACGAGTCCGCCGTCACGCCGGCGCCTGGCCGCCCGGCGTCGACCAACGTCACGGTGGCGCCCGCCCGGGCGGCGTGATACGCCACCGATGCGCCGACAATGCCGGCGCCGACGACGACCAAGTCCCTACTCACCGGTGAGCTCAACACGTGCACGACCTTAGCGCCCGCAGCGCCTGCCCGGGCGGCCGGTGGATCGACGCCCGCTGACCGGCGACTGCCCGTAGAACGAGATGTGAAGTGGGACGGGTACCCAGCTCCGCCGGGGCGGTGGGCCGATGGGCGCATCGGGTTCTTCCTGTTCGCTGCACACCGTGGGACGTCCACGCGCTACCCACCCGAGATCAGCTCTTGTGCGCCGCCTCGTCCGTGGGGGGTTTGGGGGCGTTGATGAGCAGCGCGCCGACCACCAGGACCGCCGCGGACCATCCCGCGGCGATCGCCCACTTCTTCACCGTACGGGCTCTGCGTGGCGAGCTGACGGTGGCCGACGCGCATTCGTCGGTGCGACAGTTCGTCATGCTGCTGTCCGCGGAGGGGCAGGTCCGCTCGCTGCGCGGGGTGCATCCGCTGTCCGAGGAGGAGATCCGCGAGATCTCCCGCACCACCGCTGACCTGTTCCTGCGTGCTCACCGTCCCCCGGGCCCGGCAGGTGCCTGACGGCATGTCAGCAGCACGGGCACAAGCCGTTATCGCAAGCCGGTCCACGGGCGCCGCAATGACGGGCGTCGGAAAAGGGCCTGTACCGTCAGCGGTGTAAACCTGATCAAGGGAACGCCTGATGAGTGACGTGATCGTCTCTGTCGGGGCGGTTGAAGTGAGTCGGCCGGTCGAGCTGTCGGTGGGCCTGTTGGACGATCAGTTGATCGGTCGGTTGGTCGATCGGGCCAAGGCCGGCGGTTTGCAGCTGACTGGTGAGGGCGGGCTGCTGCAGCAGCTCACGAAGCGGGTTCTGGAGTCCGCTCTGGAAGGCGAGATCGCCGGCCATCTCGGCTACGAGAAGCACGATCCGGCCGGAGACGGGAGTGGGAACTCCCGTAACGGCACCCGGTCCAAGACGGCCCCACCGGGACAGGACGAAAGCGATGGACCATGCGCTGGAAGGACGCGCTCCAAGCCTTCGACATCGCCTTCGACGGCCGGCTCTCCATCGGCCGCCGCTAACCAACCCACCAACCAAAGCCACCGTTTACTGGACAGGCCCCTCGGTGGACCACATGACTCCGGTGGCGTCGCACTGGAACGCCCCCGGGCACGGCGGGAGCACCGGAAGCAACACGCACCAGCTGAAGCGGAAGGACTGGTACAACATGGTGTCGAACCTGACGCTGCTGTGCGGCCCGTGCAACTCCGCGAAGCAGTCCGGCGGGGTGAACTACCTGCCCGATGTCGGGCCGTTGTTCAAGGGCCGGGACGATCCGTGAGGCGGGGTTCGCCCCTGGAGGATGGATGGTGAATTTCTTTCTGTGGCTCGACCGGTTCGAGCGCGGCGACGGTGTCGCGGTCGTGGAGGCCGTGCGCACGAACATCGGCCGTGTGGTCGACGGCGATCCTGACTTCACACAAGGCTTCGCCGACGCCCTGAACCTGCCGTTGACGGTGCGGGAATGGTCGATCGGGACCTTCGGAGTTCCTACTACAGCGAGTATCCGGAGTCCGACGACTGGCGGGACCGCTTTCCCGAGGTCGCGCGGATCACATTGAAGGGTGCGGCGACGGGCGACGGCGAGGTCGAACCGGGCCTGAAGCCAGTGGAGTTCGACGGCTACGACAGCACCTGGAGCACTCTTCGCCGTAAGCGGGAGGACCCGCGCGGCCGGTACCCGGCGATCGGTGTCCGCCTCGGCGCCGGCCTCGACCCCGCGTTGGCCGAGCGCCTCGGCGCGCTCCGGCCGGGGGCGGCGGTCGGTACGGTCGTCGCCCGGTCGGAGCGTCTTCACGGTACGCGGGTGACGGTCGATCTCGGCACGGTCGATCTGGCGGGCGAGGCGGCCGTGGTGGACGACGCGGCCGGGCGGATGGAGGAACTGGGCTTCCTCGTCAACCGGCGCGACCTGGAAGAGTGCCTGGCCGAACTCGGCAGCTGAGCCGTCCGCCGTGCGCCTTCCCGCCCGGCGGTGACAACGCGCGCCGCCGTGGCCGGGAGGGTCCCTGGCCACGGCGGGCCCGATCCGGTGCGGGCGTCAGCCCGCCAGGGCGGGCGCCTTCACAGTCTCCGCCGGTGCGGACGGTGCGGACGGTGCGGGCGGTGCGGCGGGGGAAGGCCGTCATGAGGACGGCGACCGCGTCGACCATCTAGTACTCCAGTTGCAGTTCGCTATTGCCGCTGGTCAGGGGCCCTTTTCTGAGTGTACTGGGCTGATGTGCCGTCAGGTGCGGGGAGTTCGTGACCTCGGGTGCGGTGGGCCGTTTGTGTTTGTCGTGCAAGATGATGTGCAGCCCGATATCCGGCCAACCAGCCGTGGCGGCTCATCACCGGGCCCGGCCGGGACCCGGTCCCGCCGGCCCCTCGCAGGACGGAGCGGCACGAGAAGGCCGTCGCCGACCTGGACCCCGACCTGCCCCCCTCGTCCGCCTTGGCGAGGAGGAGACGAAGCACGGCGACTCCATGCTGTGCTACCGCCTGTCCGACCTCGCCCAGGGCGCCGCCACGGTCTACGGCATCGAGGGCGCGGTCTGGACGGTGCTGGAGGCGCTGCCCGCCGAGGTTCCGCGCTACGGCGACTCGCTGCTGGATGTCCTGGCCGAGTACTACGCCGACCTCTACGCCCAGGTGGAGGAGCGCTACTACGGGCCCGGGCACGCGGTGGCGGACGAGATGCTCGACGAGGCCCGTTCCCTCGTGGAGGCCATCGATCGCCTCAAGTGCGGCCTCATCGTCGGCCTCGGCGGACAACCCTGATGAGGCGCCGTCCTCAGCCCGGCTCGGCCAGGTCGAACTCGGTGACCGACGGCGGCTTCTTCGTCCGGGGGGCCTCCAGCCGGTCTCGGGAAGCGTTCCAGGCTGATCCAGCGGATCGGCCCGCTCGAGGCATGGCTGAACGCGCCGGTCGACACGAATGAGAAGATCTGGTTCACGGGTATGGGATCGCCGAGCTTGTCGGAGCAGCCCGTCCGGCAAACCGCAGCCCGGCGCCTTCCGCCTCGGGCCCACGCCGGGCCTGGCGAAGCTGGAGGGCGTCCAGCCGATGGTGTGGGCGATCGAGCTGATGGAGAAGGGCCTGAACCCGGGCCGCCACATCAAGGGCGACGGCCACGACGCCGTCCTGAACGAAGGCGAGTAACCGGTGTCCGACACCGCAGCCGCGGGCCCCTCCCCGCGAACCACCGAAGGAGCCACACCCCTGATGAACACCACCCCCGGCCCACGGTGGGCGCTCCCCTGCGACCCGCCCAGCCACGACCCGGCCCTGTTCGCCCTGGCGATGAGGGACATGCGGCTGACCTGGCGCGCCCGAGGCATCCTGGCCGAACTCACCACCGGCTACGCCCCCGGACACGAGCCGGCCATCAGCGAGCTGGTCTCCCTGACCCGCACCGAGCGCCAGGCCGCCGAAGGCCGTGAGGCATTCCGCACGGCCGTCAGCGAACTGCGCAGCCTCGGCTACCTCACGCCCGACGCCACCACGGCCTCCGGCGTGGGCGAGCGCCTGGTCGTGGACCTCGCCCCGGCCGCCAAGGCCCACCTGGTCCCCCAGCGCGGCCTCAGCTCGCACGCAGACGGGAGCTGACCGGTGGGAGAGATCGAGGACGCCATCGAGCGGGCCGACCGGGAGGCGTTCACCCGGGAGCCGCCCAAGACCCTCAATGGCCAGATCGGCTACCTGCTCAAGCAGTTGGGCACCGCGAAGGCAGTCGCGGCGGAGATCGGCGTCACCGCCGACTCGGTCAACCGCTACCGGCGCGGCGCCCACAAGAACCCTCGCACCAACGTCGCCGCGAAGATCGACGGCGCGGTGCGGGCCCGCTGGCAGCCGCAGATCCGCAAGCGCCGGCAGCGCCAGGCCGCCGCCACGGGCGGGATCACGGTGGAGACCCGCGCCCGGTTCGGCTGCACCGCGCCGGTCGGCACGACCGATGACGGACGGTTCCGGCGACTGACCGTGCACCTCCCCCCCCGGCCTACGCCCAGCGCCTCTTCGACGCCCGCGACGCCGGAGCCAGCGACCAACAGATGCGTGAAATCATCGCCGAAGGATTCAAGGAAGTGTATTTCCAGGACGGCGGCGGACGCGCCATGGGACTGTCGGACGTGGCCATCAACGACATCGACTACCTCGACCTGGATTACTGACTAGGAGCGAAAATCGTGACCACTTAATTGCCGCTGAGCCGAAGCGCGATAGCTGTCAAAGAGGCGGGCATGTTGTCACCGGGTTTTGTTCCGGCGGCAGCAGGATCGCCTCGCATACAAAACCCGAGCACAAGCGAAAGGCGCGCACCTGGCAGACCGCGATCCGTCAAATGCGCGCCTACGTGACGCCCTGTCAATTCGGCGTCAGCTTCTCAGTACTGTGGCCACGGGCACCGGGACCGTTCAACTCAGTTGCCGGTGAAGACGATCAAGCTCAGATTCGCCCCGTAAGTGGGTGTGCACGCGCCTCGGTAGAAGTTCCAATCGTGTCCCGAGGTGTCATGCACGTATCCCGTGTAGCTGTTCGAGCACACCTGTTGGGAATTCACGATGTTCATCCAGCCTGTGTTGGCGCTCCCACCGTCCCAGACGTAGCAGTAGTGGCCGCCCGAGCCGTAAGAGACGTTGACGACGGACGACAGGTTGCACGTGGAGTTCACGACCGTGGCGCTGGCCGGGGTCGCAGCGAGGGCGCCAGCGGTGGTGAGGCCGGCCGCGATGGCTCCGGTTGCCAGCTTTCGGGCGAGATTCATGTGGTTCCCCCTGAGGATGCGTGCTTGGCGAGTTGTCTCCCATGCGAGCAGTGCCGCCGAGAGAGGTGCGAGCCCCCGTGACGTGCTTTAGTGCATGACGGCTCGTTACGGGGTCGTGTGCAAGATCGAGGCTAAGAGCTGCTGTCCTAGATCCGTCCTAGGTCCGTCCTTGCGCACTCCGTACACATGAGCGCATGTGACAAGTCGAATGCCTTGTTGGTGACAGCCAGACTGCTTCGACCGGTCCGAATCGCCAGCTCATCCCTCTCAGGGCCCTGGCAAAGTCGTCTGGTAGCTCCGTGACGTGGGGTTTTGCGGGTGGGTGAGGTGCGCGGGCGTGTTCCGGTCCGGTTGGATGGAGGTTCCTACGCCTTCTGTCCGACCAGGGAACAACGCCCGCGCTATGCCATCGTCCCGCATCTCCGCACCTGTGCGCACGTCCGTCCCGGATCACGAGCTCCTCTTTGACCTGCTCGGTCGGATACCCGATCCGCGCCGGCGGCGCGGGGTCCGCCATCCGGTAGGAGCCCTGATCGCGGTCGCGGTGTGCGCGGTCATGGCCGGAGCACGGGGCTTCACGGCGATCGGGGAGTGGGCGCGGGACGCCGGGGCGGTGGCCATGACGCGGCTGGGTCTGGAGCGGGGATCGGTTGACGAGTCGACGCTGCGGCGCCTGTTCGCGAGGCTGGACGCGGACCGTCTCGACATAGTGCTGGGGACCTGGGCCGCGACGCGGACCACGCTGATCGCGGGCCGGCGGGTGATCGCGATCGACGGCAAGACCGTGAGGGGCGCACGCGTCGGTGCCACCTCGGCGCCGCGCCTGGTCGTCGCGCTCGCGCACGGGTCGGGCGCAGTGCTCGGTCAGGTCGCCGTGAGCGAGAAGAGCAACGAGATACCCGCGGCCCGGGACCTGCTGGAGATCCTCGATCTCGACGGGGCGGTGGTCACGATGGACGCGCTGCACACCCATCACGACACCGCGGCGCTGGTGACCGAGGCCCGCGCCGACTACGTCCTGACCGTGAAGGCCAATCAGAAGTCCCTGTATACGCAGCTCAAGGCCCTGCCCTGGGCCCGGATGCCCGCCCTCACCAGGACAGAGCGCGGACACGGACGCCGAGCCACCCGCACGATCAAGGTCGCCGACGTGCCCGCCTGGATCGGCTTCACCGGGGCCACGCAAGTCGCCCAACTGCGACGCACCGTCACCAGGAAGGGCAGACGGACGGTCGAGATCGTCTTCCTGATCACCAGCGCGGACGTCCGCACCGCGCCTCCGGAGCTCCTGGCCACGTGGGTGCAGTCGCACTGGGAGATCGAGAACCGCCTGCACTGGGTCCGGGACGTCACCTTCGACGAGGACCGCTCCCAGGTCCGCACCGGCAACGCGCCCCGCGTCATGGCCGCCCTCCGCAACGCCGCGATCACCCTCCTGCGTCTCCACGGCCACCACAACATCGCCGCCGCCCTACGGCATCACGCCCGCGACACCGGCCGCCCCATCAACCTCTTCCTGGCCGCATGATCAACGACTTTGCCGGGGCCCTGGGCCCTGGGGAGTGGCTTTATCCGGCTGGTGTCCTGAGTTCCGTGAAAACGGTCTGCAGTCGTTCGCTGAATTTCGCCGAATGTCGCCGGGTCATGGCGAGTTCGTGTTCATTTCGGGCTTGCTGCCCGGGCCGTTTGGACGGTGGGTCTGCAGCATTCCTGGACGGTTCCGCTGAACTTGCCGTGACCGCGCAGGTCGGTGAATTCGCCTACCTGCCAGGTGTCCTTGGTCCTGGGCCGGATCTTGTTCGCGATGCGGGCCCACACCGCATCGTCGGAGATCTCTTCGAGCTTGTTGTACTTCTCCTGCGCCGGGGTGTCCTGGTCGGGTTCGCCGAGGTACTTCATGTGCCGGCGGGTGTGGGCGACCGCCGCTTCGGCGCGCTGCCACGGCTGGCAGGTCTCCTTGAAGGGGCGGCTCTCGCGTGCCGTTGATCGGAAGGGCCGCCCCCACGGGTGCTATCCGAGCGTCCCCTGACGCCGTTGGTGCGTCAGCAGTGGCTGTACCACTTGTGTGAGGAAATACGGTCGTTGATGCCGTCACCGTTGTAGCTGAAGTAGTAGTTGGCGAGGTTTGAGATGTACTCGCCGTTGGGCAGGCAGAAGGACCCGCCGGCCGTGTAATAGTTCTGGTAGCTGAACTGGTAGAGCATCACCACCGGATAGGCGTTGTTGTAGCCGTTGTTGAGGAGCGAGGACGCCGCGTTGTCGAGGCCGCAGTTCGCCCAGTTGTCGCTGTCGCCGGCCCACTTGCAGGAGGCACCTTTCTTGCCCGCGTCCTTCCATGCGTAGAGGTAGCCGTCGGCGGCGGCAGGTGCCATGGCCGTGGGGGCACCAGTGGCGGACGGACTGCCGGCGGACGAGCCCGCGGCGTGGGCGGTGACGGGCAGCGCCGCCATCGCGAGTGCGGTGACGGCCACCGCCGCCAGCCTGCCGGTGAACTTGCTGCGTGTCATGGATGCTCTCCTTGATGGGTGGTGCGTGGGTGAGCGCCGGCAACGCTGAGGAGCGACCTCGCTGCAGTAACCGGGCCCTTCCCCTGTCCCGGACTTTCCGGGCAGGGCGGATGGATGGGGTGTTTCACTTCCCGCCGAGGACGGCCGCGGCTCGGGGCAGCGCCGCACGCACCAGCCGAAGCCACAGCTCGTAGTCGGACCGGTAGGTGGTCTCCAGCCGCTGCTCGTCATGCCGGTCGAGCCGGTGAACCGTCACCGACAGCCCGCTGCTGTGCGCGCATTCGGCCTCCGCGGTCGCGGTGGCGCGTTCCCGCGTGCTGTCGTGCGGCGAGTCCGGAGCGTCGAGGAAGGCCGCCGCGCTACGAGACGGATCGGCGTAGTCGTCACCGCGTTTGCGCATGCAGGTCCGCCACGCCGGTAGCGCGTCACGGTAGGCGCGGTCGGTCAGCACCTCGGCGTGCCGCAGGGTCGTGAAGTCGTCGTGTACGGAGTCTGCGCGGAACCAGTCGGCGAAGCTCCCGTACAACTGCCCCTCCGCAGTCGCCGTGCACCCTCGCGTGCTGCTCCCGATCACCGTTCCGTCGGGCAGCGTCACGTTCAGCCCGTGCGCGTCGCCGGCCTGGCCGTTCAGCGCGGCGAGCGCGGCGCTGCGACGAGCCGGCGTCAAGGACGATACGTAGCGGTAGTTGGGGTCGGCGACCCGGCCACGGGCGGCCTGCGCCTGGAAGTCGCTGCCGTAGCCGTGCTGCCGCGCCCAGCTGACGTCGTCCACGACGTAGGGGAAGTCGCGGTTGCCCGGCAGAGGGTTCATCGGGACCGGCCAGGTACGGAAGCCTTTGGCCGCCATGCACGTCTGGATGAGGTGCTGCTGGGCGTCGTGCAGGCGGGTCAGCTCGGCGGTGGTGGGGGACGCGCCGGTGGCGGGCGCGCGGCTCGGCGCTGTCCGCGCCGGGGGACTGCCGGCATGGCCCGCGCACGACGCGAGGGCCGCGCACAGCACCATCCCGGCAGCGGCCCGACCCATGCAGGCAGCGGCCCGGCGTCGCCTCACCCCGGAGCGGTCCGGGCCGGCCTGGGGGCACCCGCGGGGGAAAACCGCACCCCGTGCCTTCTGACCGCGTTTCGTTCTCCGTAGCAAGTTCTTCGCCTCTCGCATGAGATGGGGGCGTCGCCGCCCGCCGGCGGTGGGCCAGGATCGTGGCCCGCGCTCCGTCCGGCATCGACTCTCAGCCGCCGGGGATTGTCCGGCGGCCCTCTCTCACCAGGTCGGACAATCCCGTATCGCCGGAGCCGGAGCCGGAGCCTCGTGAACTCGTGAAGGGGGGACAGGACGGGACGGAGGGAAGACCCGCTCGACGCCGTGGACGCGCCTGTGGCCGAGTGCGCCCACGAGCTGAGGGCATGACGGCAGAAGGCGGACGGTCCCACCTACCGCGTCATGGCGGAGGGGCACGCGTTCTCCGTGACGACGCTCGCGCAGGCCGCAACGGGCCGGAAGCTGGCGTCGCTACCGGTTTGCCTGGCCTACGTCCAGGTCCACGGCGGCGACGTCACGCAAGGGGAGCCGCGCTGACACGCCGTGGCTCGGCCCCCGGACCGCGAGGCCCATCGACGACGGCCCGCTCCGTACTGAGGGCCGGCCCGCTTCGAGCCGGGTGATCGGCACCTGTTCTTCGGTCGGGACCCGCTCGTCACGCAACTGGTCGAACAGGTCCGGCGGCACCGGTTGGTGGCGCTGGTGCAGGAGTACCAGGGGCCAGCCCGGTGCCACGCGTCGTTGCAGAGGGTGTGGATGTGCACGCACACGGCGCCGTTCTCCGGGTAGTACTCTGTTTCGGCAGCCTGAGCAGATCCCGCACTGCCCAGACCGATCACGCTTGCAGCTAAGACCGGCCGGCACATGGAGGGCGGCGTCGCGGGGGGGGGGGGCCCGGCCTCAGTCACCACCGGCTCCGCCCTGGCTCCTTCGTCGGCACCACCTGGACTCGGCCCTCGACCCGCTCCTTCTCCCACCCTCCACTTGCCGGCCGGTCTAAGGCGCCGGCCGCCGTCATTGCTGCGAATCGCTTCCTGGTGAGCATCCCCAGTGGTCCTTCCCGCGAAGGCTCCAACGGACGTCCGTCGGCCTGCCGATACCCACACCTTGATGTTCGACGAGTCTTTGGGCAACGAACTTTCCTCCTGGGGAAAACCTGCGGCAGAAGCGACATTGAGCCCGGTGAACCCCACAGGCGCGATCCCCGGGGTGCTCCGGACCCGAGACGACATAGAACTACCCGGTACCGTGCCCAGCCGGGGGCACCGGGCGTGAGACCCGGCCGTTAGCCGATGCCACGACGGGAGCCGCAGATACCCGGTCCTGGGACCGGGCGACGGCGACATCGCCCCGACCGAACTCCTGCCACACGACGGCTCCACCACCGGCATCAACCAGCCCTCCGTCGCCGCCTTCTGGCTCGGCCAGCCGCGGGTCTGTCAAACCCTGATAGACCCACTCTGTCTCCACCCTGCGGGCGCGGGGATGACTCGAACAGGGAGTCTCATCCGTGGGTGTCGACCCTCTTATTCCGCGCGTGGGGATGGATCCGTCCAGTGGATCGTGCTGGTGCGAGTGCTGGGTTGTGTGCTGCATGGCAGGGGGTGTGAGATCTGTCCTCGATGCCGGGGCGTGACGGGCCGACGGGCCATCGTCCTCTCTGATCCCGCATGGTGGCGGTGAGACGGGTCGGTTGCTGCCCACGGGCCGGTGGAGCGCTGAGGTGTCGCTGACGCCGTGCCAGTGTCCCGCGCCATCCGCGCGGCGACGAGCACGTACGCCCTCTTGACGAAAATTAAATGAATAACGAATCATGACTTCTGTTCGGCTTCGGGCGCGGTCGGTGGCGGTGTTCGGGAACCGCTATCGGGCCGAGTTGCTGGCCGCGTTGGCGGATGCGGGGGAGCAGGAGTTGGTCGAGAAGTTGCCGGTGGTGGTCGGGGAGCGTCGGCGGCATTACCGGCGGTGTGGGGATGCGGAACCTGTCAACCTGTTTGAGTCGGTTTATTGGTTCTTTTAGTGGGTCTTCGAATTTAGTGGGGGTGGGTCTCTCGTCGGCTTCGCCGGGTGGTTGCGCAGCGTGAGCGCAGGCGTTGGTTGGTGCGGTTGCGGAAGCCGAAGGCGTTGCGGGCTTCGAGTTTGATGAGGCGGTTGTTGCCTTCGGAGGCGGCGTTGGTGATGCGGGTGGTGAGGTAGGTCTCGATGCCGTCCCACCATTGCTCGACGGTCTCGGCGAGGGTGACGAGTTCGGGCAGGTGGGCGTGGTCGGCGACGTGGGAGAAGAAGCGGTGGCGGGCGGCGGAGATCGTGGAGTGGTCGGGGGTGACGTGCCTGCGGGTGACGGCCAGGTGCAGGAGGTCGCGCAGGAGTTCCTTGCTCTGCCAGGCCGTGTAGATCTGCTTCCCGTAGGTGCCCATGTGCTCCAACTCGGTTTTGAGGGGCTGGCGTTGTTCGTGGTTGAGGTCCTCTTTGTTGCGGCGCAGGATTTTGCGGACGGTGTAGATGCTGTCGCCCTTGCGGGCCCGGCGGCCGTGTTGCTTCCAGGTGAGGCGTCGGCGCAGGTCGGCGAGGTGTCTTTGGGCGAGTTGCACGATGTGGAAGCAGTCGACGACGACCTTGGCGTGGGGCAGGGCACGGTGGATCGCGGCGCGGAACGTGGCGCACAGATCGATGGCGACGTAGCGGACGGCCTCGCGCCAGGTCGCGGGCTGGAGGGCAAGCCACTCAGCGACCGAGGCCGCGTTGCGGCCCTCGACCTGCCCGAACAGCCCGCGCCCACCGATCGCGTCGACGAACCCGATGTGCCAGGCGTCCGCGACGAGCTCCCACTTGTCGGTGTCCGGGTTCTGTTTCCAGACCGGCTTGCCCGAGCAGACCGAGTGCCCGCGGGACGGCCGTACGGCGGGGCCCACCGGTCTCGCCGCGATGCTCGACGCGGCCCGGGTCTCCCTGCGCGACGCGGCGTACCTGATGGTGGCCGTCAGCGACAACACGGCGGTCGACCTCCTGCTGGAACGCGTCGGCCTGGACGCCGTCAACGACACCACACGGCGGCTGGGCCTCACCCGTACCCACGCCACCCAGACCTTCCGGGAGTTCCTCGCGACCATCAGGAAGGACGCCGGAAACGGCGGTCCGCGGGCCCTGGCCGACCCCCAGGTCGTGGCCCGCCTGCGCGCCGTGGACCCCGCGCGCACCAACCGCAGCACCCCGCGCGACATGACCCGCCTACTCGGCGCGATCTGGCGCGACGAGGCATGCACCCCCGAGCACGGCGCCGCCATCCGCCGTCTGCTCGGCCTTCAGGTGTGGCCCCACCGCCTGGCGTCGAGCTTCCCCTTCGACGACGTACTGGTCGCCGGAAAGACCGGCAGCGCGCCCACCGTCCGCAACGAGGTCGGCGTCGTCGAGTACCCCGACGGGGGCCGCTACGCCGTCGCGGTCTTCACCCGCGCCGCCAGCCCCGCCGCCACCCTCCCGGCGGCCGACGCCGTCATCGGCACAGCGGCCCGCATCGCCGTGGACGCCCTGCGCACCCCCGGCCCGCGCGCCACCGGCCGGGCACCATCGACTGAGGCCCCCATGCCACCGACGCCGACGACCGGGGCACCGTATGGGGAGCCGACGCCCCGCAGGCCGGAGGGACCGGACTGCGACGCCGGACCTACGACACGGGCCTACGACGCCGGACCGGCCGCGTCCAGCAGGGCGTCGAGCGCCGCCGCCACCTGTCGGCGGAGCTCCGGATCGGTGCTGATCCCGTCCGCGCCGACGGTGTTCCGGTCGAGCGCGACCCGTACGCAGGCGGCGTCCACGATGGCCGCGCCGGTGTAGCCGAGCACGGTGCGGAGCGTCGCCGAGGCGCCCTCCCCGCGACCGGGCGCGGCGGCGTTCAGCCAGGCGGCGGGCTTGTCGCCGATCTCGGTGCCGCCGACGGTCCAGTCCAGCAGGTTCTTGAACGACCCGGGGAGCGTCCCCGCGTACTCCGGGGAGCAGATCAGCAGGGCGTCGGCGGCGGCGATCGCGGCCCGGAGTTCGGCCACCGGCTTCGGCAGCGGGTCGGTGTCGTCGTCGGGGTTGAAGTGCGGCAGATCCCCGAGTCCGTCGTAGAGGACGGTACGTACGGTGGCGGGCGCCACGTCCAGGGCGGTGCGCAGCACGGTCTCGTTGGAGGACCCGGCCCGCACGCTTCCGGACAGCAGGAGAATCACGCGTGGTGTTGGCATGACCGCTCAACTCCGAGCGGCACCGGACTGTTCCGCTCCGCCCCGACAGGTGCGTGCCGTCAGGGGGCCGCGCGAACGGCAGCGTGAGAGGCGGCCACCTCCCCGGACTGCGGGGTCCGCCGTCCGGCACGGTCCAGGCTCAGCCGGACCAGCATGACGACCAGCGCGGCGATGGCGAACCCGGCTCCGACCCACGGCAGCCGGCGGGCTCCCGCGGCGGACAGGACCCACCCGCCGGCCGCAGCGCCGAGGGTGATGCCGAGATTGGAGAAGGAGATGAAGAGGCTGTTGCCGAACTCGGGTGCGTCCCGTGCATCCCTGCCCAGCCAGCTCTGGGTGACGATGAGCCCGCCGGAGTGCACGGCTCCCCAGACCAGGACGCCCAGGACCATCGGGACGAACCGTGGCCCGATCGCGTACACGAGTGCGTAGACCAGCAGGCAGAGGGCCGGATAGGCGAGGGCGGTGCGGACGAGGTTCCGCTGGAGCAGGCTGCCGAAGGCGAAGTTGCCGAGGATCATCACGATGCCGAACGCCATCAGCATGGCGCTGACCCAGGAGCCGTCCATGTCGGTGACCTGGCCCAGGTACTCGGCGAAGTAGCCGTAGACGGAGAACATCGCCGCGAAGATCAGGACGACAGACGTGATGGTCAGCCACATCCGGGGCTGCCTGAGCACGCTCAACTGGGCTCCGTACGAGACGCGTTGTCCGACCGGCAGGCTCGGGAGCAGGCGCAGGATGCCCAGGAACGCGATCAGATTGACGAGCGCGCCGAACCAGAACGCGGCAGGGAGTGAGAGGTGTTCGGCGAGGTACGAGGTCAGCGGCACCCCGAAGGCGAACCCGACGGTGACACCGGCGAAGACGGTCGTCGTCGCCCGGGTGGCGGCCTTCGCGTCCTCGCCGTCCTTCGTCACGACCATGCGCGCGGCCGTGGCCAGCGCGACCGAGAAGAACACCGGGTGGAAGACGGCAGGAATGATGCGGAAGGCGAGCATCACCTCGTACTGGGTGGTGAGCGCGTAGACGGCGTTGGAGAGGGCGAACACCGCGATCGAGGCGGCGAGGACCTTCTTGCGGTCGATCCCGGAGGCGAGCAGTGTGGTGAAGGGCCCGGTCACGGCGATCACCAGGGCGAACGCCCCGACGAGCCAGCCGACGGTGGAGGGCGGGACGCCGAGTTCGGCGGAGAGCTGGGGGAGTACCCCGACGATGCCCATCTCGGTGGTGATGATCCCGAACACGCCCAGGGCGAGCACCAGGACTGCGGCGGAGGTTTTTCTCATGGTGATCTTTCTTTAAATCTAGAAAAGTAGATACGTTGAGTCATGGGTGCGCCGTTCGGGGCGCGGGGCTCAGCTCTCTGCGGTCACGCCTGGAGGACGGGGCGGCTACAGCTCGTCGCGCACATGGGCGGCGAACTCGGCGATCACCGGCTCGTTGCGGCGGTAGTACGTCCACTTGCCGACGCGCTCCGAGGTGAGGAGGCCCGCGTCCCTGAGGGTCTGGAGGTAGCCGGACACGACGGACTGCGCGAGCCCGGCCCGCTTCTGGATGTCACCCACGCATACGCCGATGTGGAAGCCCAGCCCCTGCTGCGTGTACGAGTCCTCGTCGAAGTACTTCTCGGGGTCGCGCAGCCACTGCATGAACTGCAGACGGGCGGGGTTGGCGAGGGCCTTGTGCACGGCCAGCGGGTCCATGGGGGCCTCTCTGCGAATCCTTGGGG